>JAKAJW010000163.1 GCA_021813645.1 Pseudomonadota bacterium
CAAGAAGCGGCTTTCGATGATTGAGGAGCAGCTTCCCGACGCGGTTGAGCTGATGGTGCGCTCCCTGCGCGTCGGCCACCCGTTCTCTTCCGCAGTGGGCATCGTGGCGAAGGAGGTGCCCGATCCGCTCGGTTCGGAATTCGGCATCATCGCCGACGAGGCCGCCTATGGCCGCGACATCGCCGACAGCTTGAAGGCCTTGGCGGAACGGATGGACATGCAGGACTTGCGGTTTCTCGCCGTCGCCGTGTCGATCCAATCGCAATCGGGCGGCAACCTCGCCGAAATCCTTGAGGGCCTGTCGAAGGTGATCCGCGCCCGATTCAAGCTCTTCCGTCGGGTGAAGGCAATCACCGCAGAGGCAAAATGGTCGGGTATGTTCCTGTCGGGATTTCCGATCGCAGCGCTGGTGATGATCAACCTCATTCAGCCGCACTACTATGACAACGTGAAGGACACCGCCGCCTTCATTCCCGCCGCCTTGGTCGTGGGCGCTCTGCTCATCGCCAACATCATCTTCATGAAGATCATGGTCAACATCAAGGTGTGAGGGGGAGACAATGGAACTCATGACCTCATTGAACAATGCGCTGGTGGCGGCTCTCGGCCCGCTTGGCCCCCTGATCGCGGTCGGCGGACTCGGTGTGCTCCTGGTGCTCCTGACCTTGCCCGTCCTCCTGGCGCGCAAGCTGGACCCGATGGAGAAGCTGCAAAAGTCGCTGAAAGCCGAGGCGGAAGCGAAGCGCAGCAAGAAGGGCAACCAGCTGCGCAGCGCCGACAAGAACGACAAGCTGGAGAAATTCGCCACCTTCCTCGAGCCGAAGACCGAAGGCGAAATGACGGCCGCCAGACTGCAGATGATGCAGGCAGGATATCGGAGCAAGAATGCGGTCCGGACCTTCCACGCGGTTCAGTTCGTGCTCGGCCTGGGCCTGCTCGCGGCAGGTGTGATCTACGCGCTGATCATCAGCCAGACGCAAGCACTCGACACCCAGACGCTGCTGCTCTACACGCTCGGCCCCGGTGTCGCTGGCTACTTCCTGCCCCGTCGCTATATCAACACCCGGATCAAGAACCGCAAACAGGAGATCACCAACGGCTTCCCCGACGCGCTCGACATGATGCTCGTCTGCGTCGAGGCAGGGCAATCGCTCGATCAGTCCATCATCCGTGTCTCCAGGGAAATCCGGGCGGGCTATCCCGCCCTCGCCGAAGAGCTCGACATTGTCGCGCAAGAGGTGAAGGCCGGCAAAGACCGCGTCCAAGTGCTGCGCGACATGTCGGAACGCGCCGGCGTGCCGGATGTCGCATCCTTCGTAACCGTTCTGATCCAATCCGCGACCTTCGGCACGTCGATTGCCGAGGCGCTCCGGGTGTTTTCCTCGGAAATGCGTGACAAACGGGTGATGCGGGCTGAGGAAAAGGCCAACACGATCCCGACCAAGTTGACACTTGGCACGATGTTGTTCACCGTTCCTCCGCTGATGATCATCCTGATCGGGCCTTCGTTGCACGGGATCGCGACGCAGCTGACGGGGACGCATTTCTAAGGGGAACAGTCTGAAACCGAGGGTGAGGATGGCGGTGATGGGCGCGATCCTCGCGACCGTTGCGGCCTGCCAAAGCGACCGCTTGACCCCCGAACGCATCGGGCCCAGCCCCCCACCGGGCACGCCAGAGATAGCCCAATCGGTTGACGGTCTTACCGTTGGCCATCGTCTGATGGCTGCCGGCGAATATGAGTTGGCGCTTCACGCCTACTACCGCGCCGCGGCCGAACAGGGCTTGACCACGGATGTGCTCTCGGCCATCGGCGCGGCCAATCTCAAACTTGGCCGCCTGCACCAGGCGGAGACGGAATTTCGGGCGGCTCTAAAGCAGAATCCGAACTTCGTTCCAGCCCTCAACAATCTCGGCGTCGTGCTCATGTCCCTCGGCAAGTACAGCGAGGCCAAGCAGTATTTCCAAGCTGCCTTCGCTCTCGACAGTGGCCATTCTGACCTGATCCGCGAAAATCTCATCCGTGCTATCGCGCTGATGGATAAATCCGTCTATGCTGACACGCAGAACTTGTCTGGGTTCGATCTCGTCCGACGGGGGGATGGCCAGTATCTCCTTCTGAAGACGAAGTGAGGCAGAGCAGCAAAAGGACGCGAAATGCGCCACAGTGGTCTCATGGTGCTTTGCCTATCGGGCATGGCGGCACTCAGCGGCTGCGACCGCGCAGCCCAACAGGCGGCAATCCACAAGGAGATCAGCCAACTCAGCGCGAAGGACGAGGCGAGTCTGGACGCGATCGAAATGACCGTGGCCGATGCGAACGAGGCCGTGGCCTATTTCACCAAATCGGTCGAGAAACATCCCGACCGCACCGACTCCAAGCGCTATCTCGCGCTTTCGCTGGTGCGGGCGAACCGGCCGCAAGACGCCGTGAAGATCTGGGCTGAGGTGGTCACCGCCAAAGACGCCAAGCCCGAAGACAGCGTGCAATATGCCGACGCGCTGATCCGCTCGAACGACTGGAAAAAGGCGGAGCAGGTGCTCAATGCCATTCCGCCGACCTATGAAAGCTTCGACCGCTATCGCCTGGAAGCCCTGATCGCGGACTCAAAGCATGAATGGAAGAAGGCCGACAGCTTCTACCAGACCGCCGCCGGCATGACCGCAACCCCCGCCGGCGTCTACAACAATTGGGGCTTCTCTAAACTCACCCGCCACGATTACCCGGCGGCCGAACGGCTCTTCCTGGACGCGCTTCGCTACGATCCGAACATGTTCGTGGCGAAGCAGAACCTAGTCATCGCGCGCGGCGCGCAGCGTAAATACGACCTGCCGGTGATCGAAATGTCCCAATCCGAACGCGCCCATCTGCTGTACACGCTGGCGCTCGTCGCGATCAAGCAAAACGACGTGGCGATCGGCAAGGGGCTATTGCAGGAGGCGATCGACACCAGCCCGGAATATTTCGGCGACGCCAAACGCAGCTTGGACGCGCTCAACGCCAAGGTGAGCAATTGAGATGACTGCCACCGCCGCCGCCATCTTTCTCCCTTTCGCTATTGCGATCGGCCTGTGGGTGGCGTGGTCCGACATGAAATTCATGCGCATTCCGAACCAGTCGGTTCTGGCCCTCGCCCTGGTCTTCGCGCTTCTCGGGCCGTTCCTGTTGCCGTGGCAGGTCTATCTCTGGCAGCTTGCACATCTTCCGGCCCTTCTCGTGTTGGGCTTCCTGCTTAACATGGCCGGTGCGATCGGCGCGGGCGATGCCAAGTTCATCGCCGCGATGGCACCATTCTTCGCCCTGCCCCACCTGTCGTTGGTGATGGCGCTCGGCTCCGCCATCCTGTTGGCCGCATTCGCCATCCACCGCATCATGGGTTTCGTGCCGGTCTTCCGCCGCGCGACACCGGATTGGGAAAGCTGGCACCGCCGGGACTTTCCGATGGGATTTGCACTGGCCGGCCTGCTGATCTTCTATCTCACGCTGGTCGCCGCCTCACCGCTGTGGGCGCCGCCGCACGGAACTTAACGCAACCGCAACCCCCGCCGCCCAAGCTGGCGTCGTCCCCGACACGTCTGACGTCACAGCCGCGAAATTCGATGGTCCCGCGATGACCCTGCAAGCTACCAATGTGCTCGCCCCCGCCGCACCGCGCACCATGGCCGAGACCGGCCTTTCGATGGTGATGATGCGCGATATTCTGATCAAGACGATGTTCCGCATGAACCTGTCCCAGGCCAGCGACATCGCGCGGATCGTCTGTCTGCCGCTGGCCGCCACGCAAGAACTCATCGACTTGGCGCGCGGGCAACGCTTGGTTGAAGCCACCGGCACGCTGCATGCCAATTCCGGCACGGAGATGGGCTATCAGCTTACCGAAGCCGGCCGAGCGCGCGCCCTCGATGCGCTGGCGCAGTCGGAGTATTACGGCGCATTGCCGGTGCCGCTGGAAAGCTATCGAGAACAGGTCAAACGGCAGTCGATCCGCAACATTCAACTGACCCGTGATCAGATGCTGGCCGCGATGGGTCATTTGATCCTTCCAGAGGAGCTCATCCAGAACCTCGGGCCCGCAGTGAACTCCGGCCGATCGGTTCTGCTCTATGGCCCGCCCGGCAACGGCAAGTCGTCGATTTCGAACGGCATTCGAGACGCGATGGGCGACAAGATCTTCGTCCCCCGTGCGCTGGAATACTCCGGCCAGATCATCACGGTCTACGATCCAATCGTGCATGCGCAGGCCCAGATGGCCGTGGACGATCCAAACTCGCTGCGCCGCAATGCCAACCGGTTCGACAGCCGCTATGTGTTCTGCGACCGCCCAACGGTGATCACCGGTGGAGAGCTGTCGCTCGACATGCTGAACCTGACCTTCAATCCGGTGGCCCGCACCTATCAGGCGCCGCTGCAGCTCAAGGCAACCGGCGGCGTCTTCATCATCGACGACCTCGGCCGCCAAAAGGACTCGCCGCAAGCGCTCATCAACCGCTGGATCGTGCCTCTGGAGGAAAACCGCGATATTCTGGCACTACAGTCGGGCGAAAAATTCACCGTTCCCTTCGACACTTTGGTGATCTTTTCCACCAACTTCCATCCCAACGAAATCTTCGACGGCGCCGCGCTGCGCCGGATCTTCTACAAGATCAAGATCGACGGACCGAGCCAGGAGCAGTTCCTGAAGATCTTTGCCATGGTCGCGCGCAAGCGAAAGATGCCGCTTGGCGAGCAGGCGCTGGTCCATCTGCTCGAAAAGAAATATCCGACGATCGGCAACAGGTACGCGAACTACCAGCCGACCTTCCTGATCGATCAGATCATCGCAATCTGCGACTTCGAGGGCCTGCCCTACCAAATGACGCCCGAGCTGATCGACCGTGCGTGGGGCAACATGTTCGTGCGCGACGAAACGATCGCGCGCTGAGCGCCCCGCCAACGCTGCGCCGGCACCGGCTCAGGCTGTCCCGGTTGGTCTAGCCCGCATCTCAGGCGTCGGACCGATCGCCGACCGCCTCGCGCCAATGCCGGCGGCAGAGCGACAGGTAGGTTTCGTTCCCGCCGATCTGAATCTGCGCCCCGTCCTTCAGGACCAAGCCATCCGGGCCTTTGCGGACCACCATGGTCGCCTTCTTTCCGCAGTGACAGATCGTGCGCACCTCGCGCATCTCGTCGGCCAAAGCCAGAAGCGCCGCGGAGCCGGGGAACAACTCGCCCCGGAAATCGACGCGCAGGCCGTAGCACATGATCGGCACGCCCAGATCGTCCACGGCGCGGGCGAGCTGCCATACCTGATCACGGGTAAGAAACTGGGCTTCATCGAAGAAGACACAGGCGACCGGACCGCTCGCGAGACGCTCCAAGATCTTGGCGAACAGATCGTCTTCCGCCGAAAACGTATCCGCCGGCTCCCCGATCCCGATCCGGGAGGCGATACAGCCTTCGCCGGCGCGGTTGTCGAACCGCGCGGTGACCAAGTAAGTCTCCATCCCGCGTTCGCGATAGTTATGCGAGGCTTGCAGCAAGAGCGTCGACTTGCCGGCGTTCATCGTCGAATAGTGAAAATAGAGTTTTGCCATGTCTGCAGATAGCCAAACCGCGTGCCCGCCCGCAAGAGAGCGCCGCCGCAAGCCCGCGCTAGCGCGCGCGCCGCGCGGCAGGGCGCTTGCCCCCGGCCCGCGACGATCTTGCAGCCGTCTGTGGCGCCGGGTCGAACGGAGCGCCACCGGCAATCGGCAGGGGCTGACCGAGCTGGGCTTCGAGCCGGCGCAAGACCTCCATCTCGGCGGGCGCGCATAGGGAAACGGCGCGGCCCGAGGCGCCGGCACGCGCGGTTCGACCGATACGGTGGATATAGGCTTCCGGCCCGGTCGGCAGGTCGTAGTTGTAGACATGGCCGACGCCCGGAATGTCGAGCCCGCGCGCGGCCAGGTCGGTGGCAATCAGCACGTTCAAACCACCTGTGCGAAAGGCGGCGAGCACGCGGTCACGCTCGGCACGGCTTCGGTCGGCATGCAGCGCATCGGCCGCGAAACCCCAGTGGACCATCAGCGCGGCGAGTTTCTCGGCGCCGTCCCGCGTCGCGGTAAATACCAACGCCGAGGCATCCGGATGTTCGGAAAGGTAGCCCCGCAACACCGTAGCTTTGGCCCGCTGCGATGTGAAATGCACGGATTGTGCAATGTTCGCGGCCGGCCGGCCAGGCTCCGCCGCGGCCAGACGAACCGGATCGGTCATGAGGTTCCGGGCCAGCGCCTCGATCTCCGCTGGCATGGTGGCCGAGAATAGCAGCGTCTGGCGTCTGGCCGGCAGTTCGGCCGCGATCCGTTGGACGTTGGGGAGGAACCCGAGGCCCAGCATCTTGTCGGCCTCGTCGAGGATCAGATGGCGGGCATCGGACAGGTGCAGCGCCTTGCGCTTCAACAGATCGATCAGCCGCCCCGGCGTGGCGACAAGGATATCGACCGGGGTCGCCAAGCGTTCGATCTGGCGAGCCATGGGGGCCCCGCCGGTGGCGGTGGCAAGTTTCACGTGGGTATAGCGAGCATAGCCGGTCAACACACTGGCAATCTGGCCCGCAAGCTCACGGCTCGGCGCCAGAACCAGCGCACGCGGCGCACCAGCCGCCGGCGCGCGACCAAGCGCCATCAGCCGATGAACCAGCGGCAGACCGTAGGCAGCCGTCTTGCCCGTCCCGGTTTGCGCCAAGCCGATGACGTCGCGGCCGGCGAGTATAGCCGGGATGGCTGCGATCTGGATGGGTGTCGGTGCGCCGATCCCCTCACTTGCGAGATGACCCAGCAGGTGATCGTTCAGGCCGAGGCTCGCGAATTCCACCTTCGACCTCAGACGTGCGGCGTCTTGCCGGACAGCACCTCGGCCATCCAGCTGGTGTCGAGATTGCCGCCGCTCATCACCACGGCGACCTCCTGGCCTGCCATTCGCTCGCGTTCCTGGAGCAGCGCGGCCAAAGCCGCCGCACCCGCGCCCTCGGCCGCGTTATGCGTGGCGCGGAAGTAGAGCCGGATCGCTTCGGCCACCTCGTCATCGCTGACCGCGAGGATGCGATCGGCCCCCTTGGCGTAGATCTCGAAAGCCTCGGCGACCGGCACCCGCACGGCCATGCCATCGGCGAAGGTGTGCGCCGTTTGGGTCTCGATCAAATGGCCGGCCTCGACCGAAAGCTTCGCGCCGGCCGCCTCGGTCGAGACGACGCCGACCACCTTGGTCTTAAGCCCCAAGGCGTCGCGGGCGGCGATCACCCCGCAGATACCCGACCCGCAGCCGATCGGGACATAGACCGTGTCGAGGTCTGGCTTGGCCGCGAAGAGCTCTAGCCCGTAGGTCGAAACGCCGCGGACCAACTCACGGTGGAACGGCGGCACCGCCTGCAGCCCCTCGGCCTCGGCGACGCGCATTGCCTCGACCCGTGCAGCATCGAAATCCTCCCCGAATTCGACGAGTTCGGCGCCGAAGGCCTGCATGGCGGCATTCTTCTCGGGGGAGTTTCCACGGGGCACATAGATTACCGCACGCAGCCCAGCGGCGGTTGCCGCACGGGCTTGACCCTGGCCGTGATTGCCCCGGGTGGCAGTGATGATGCCGGGGCAGTCCGGCCGGGTTCGGGTGAGCCAATCCATGAAGGTGATGGCCCCGCGAAATTTGAAAGCCCCAGTCGGGCCGTGGTTTTCGTGCTTGACCCAGGTCGGGCAGCCGGTGACGGCGGAAAGTTGCGGCCAATGATGCAGCGGCGTCGCCGGCATTTGCCGGCGCACCAACTCGGCGGCGGCCTCGATCTCGGCGCGGGGGAGATATGACGGCATATGGGCGGTCTCCTTTGCCCCCTCCTCGCCCGGCCGGGCGGGTGGGTCAAGCGCGAAGCTCTGCCAAGTCCAGGGCCTCGGCCAAAGCGTCGCAAAGCGCCGCCTCACCTCCCGTAGGCGCGGCCAGCACTTCCTGTGCCCGCGCCGCCATCCCAGCGCGGCGCACCGGGTCGGCGAGAACGACGAGCGCCGTCGCGAGGCTTTTGGCGTCATGCACCTGCAGCGCGCCACCGGCGCGGTCCAGCTCAGCGTAGGCCTCGGCGAAGTTGGCGACCTCGGGGCCGTGCACCACGGCGGAACCGAAGCGCGCCGGCTCGTAGGGCGTGTGGCCGCCGGCGGCGACCAGCGAGCCGCCGACGAAGGTCGTGCCGGCGAGCCGATACCAAAGCTCCATCTCGCCCATGGTATCGGCCAGGTAGACCGCGACGCCGTTCGGGTCCTGGCCGGCCGATCGGGTCGCGAAGGTCAGCCCCGCGGCGCGGATCTGGGCCTCGATCTCGGCACGGCGGCGCGGGTGACGCGGGGCAAGGATCAGGGTCAGCGGGCCGCCCTCGGCCCGGGCATTGGCGAAAGCCTGCAGAACGATGGCGTCCTCCCCCTCATGCGTCGAGGCGGCAAGGCAGGTTGTCGCGGCATGAAACGCCGTGCGCAGCTTGGCCGGCAGCAACAGCTCTCCGACGCGAGGGGCGGGGCTGGCATGGGCCTTGAGATTGACCACGGGGCCTATCCTGCCCCCCGGCACGCCAAGGGCGCGAAAGCGCGCCTCGGACCCTGCATCCTGGGCCGACAGAAAGCGGATCGCGGAAAAGATCGCCGCGCGTAGGCGGCGAAAGCGACGCCAGGTGGCCGCGCTCTTCGCGGAAAGCCGAGCGCCGAAGAGCAGCACCGGCAAGCCGTGTTCCGCACAGGTGGCGATGCGGTTGGGCCACAGCTCGCTCTCCAGCAGAAGCAGCGCGCGCGGGTGCCAACGGTCCAGGAACCGTCGCAGCGGGCCAGACAGATCGAGCGGGGCCAGCGCCGCTTCGACCCGCGGCAGGGCCCAATCCTGCACCAGGGCACGCCCGGTTTCCGTGTTGCAGGTGACGATCAGATGCAGCCCCGGGCTTTTGGAAATCAGCGCCGTGACAAGCCAGCGGGCCGAGGCGAGTTCGCCATTCGAGGCACCGTGGATCCAGAGGCGA
>JAKAJW010000083.1 GCA_021813645.1 Pseudomonadota bacterium
AAGGGTGAAACGGTGGGGTAAGAGCCCACCGCGGGACTGGCAACAGGACCGGCACGGCAAGCCCCACCGGGAGCAATGCCGAATAGGGGCCTCGCGCGGGCTGATCCGGCAACGGATATCGCCGCAGGGACGCTTCAGCCCAGAGGCCCGGGTTGGCAGCTAGAGCGCATCGGCAACGGTGCGCGTAGAGGAATGGCCGTCCAGGGGGCTTCGGCCCCGGGACAGAATCCGGCTTACAGGCCATCCGCGCGTCTTTCGGCCCAGCATCGGCGAAGTCCTGCCGATGCGACTTTTCCCGGGGCAGGGCGGCCGACCGTCGGCGGTATCATCGCCGCGCATCGATGGGAGGGTTAGCCATGAGTTTCATGCGGACATTAGCCACCATGGCGGTCGGTTTCGCTGCCGCGAAGGGCCTGGAGCGATACCAGAAGATGGGCGGGATGGCGGGCCTCCAGAACATGTTCGCCGGGGCGAGCGGGCCCGGGGGGCTGGCCGATCAGCTTGGCGGGCTGGCCGACAAGATGGGCGTTCCCGGCGGCTCGCAGATGCTGCGCGATGCCATGACGCAGATGGGACAACTCACCGCCGCCAGCGGCGCGGCGACCCAGGCCGGGCTCGGCGGGCTGTTCGCCACACTCGGCGGCACGGCGGCGGCGGGATCCGGGCTGATGGCGGAGATGATGGGGGCGCTCGGCAAGGGCACGCCGGTCTCCGACATGGCCGAGGACAATGCCAAGCTGATGATCCGTGCGATGATCCAGGCAGCCAAGGCCGACGGCCAGATCGACCGCGACGAGCAGGCGCGCATTCTCGGGCAGTTGAAGGACGCGTCCCCCGCCGAGATTGATTTCGTGAAGGCGCAGCTTGCCGCGCCGTTCGATCTGGCCGGCCTAGTCGCCGACACCCAGGCGCAGATGAAGGGCCAGGTCTATTCCGCCGCGCTGATGGCAATCACGGTCGACACGCCCGGCGAGACGCAGTTCCTGGCCCAGCTGGCGCAGGGCCTCGGGCTCGACCGGACCACGCGCGATGCGCTGCATGTGGCGCAGGGCCGCGCGCCGCTCGGGGCCTGAAGCGCGGTTTTCCGGTTGACTCCGCAGGCCGCGCGGGTAAAAGGCGGGCCTCAAGGATTTCGCCGGGGGCCCGCCCTCGGTTGCAGGAGAGAGTGATATGGCGAAGCCGACGACGATCAAGATCCGTCTGAACTCTTCGGCGGGCACCGGGCACTTCTACGTGACCAAGAAGAATGCCCGCACGATGACCGACAAGATGACCGTGACGAAATACGATCCGGTCGTGCGCAAGCACGTGGAATACAAGGAAGGCAAGATCAAGTAAGATCGCCTGCCTTGGCGGAGCAAGGGCCGTGCCTTCGGGCGCGGCCTTTTCGTTTTGACTCGGTCGCGCAAGACGCGCGAAGGGTGGGGGCTCTGCTGCCGCGCGGCCTTGCATGGCCACCCGAGTGGCCAAAGAAAAGGGCCGGGGGTTGCCCCCCGGCCCTGCGGTCTTCGAGCCGAGCTGTCTCAGTTCCGGTTGCCCATGAACTGCAGCAGGAACATGAACATGTTCAGGAAGTCGAGATAGAGCTGCAGCGCGCCCATGATCGCCGATTTTCCGAGCCATTCCTGATCGCCCGAATGGGCCATCTGGACGTAGGTCGCCTTGATGTTCTGGGTGTCATAGGCGGTCAGGCCGGCGAAGATCAGCACGCCCAGCACCGAAACCGCGAAGGTCACCGCGGCGGATTGCAGGAAGATGTTCACCAGCATCGCCACGACGAGGCCGATCACGCCCATCATCAGGAAGGTGCCCATGCCGGTCAGGTTGCGCTTCGTGGTGTAGCCGTAGAGGCTGAGCCCCGCGAAGGCGATCGCGGTGACCAGGAAGGTCTGAGCGATCGAGACGCCGGTATAGACGGCGAAGATGAAGCTGAGCGACAGCCCCATCAGCGCGGAATAGAGGAAGAACAACCCCTGGGCGGTTCCGACCGAAAGCCGGTTGATCATCGCGCTGAAGGCGAAGACCAGCACCAGCGGCGCGAACATCACCACCCAGCGCAGCGGCGAGGCGAAGATCGCCCCGAGCAACTGCGGACTGGTGCCCACCCCGTAAGCGACGACAGCGGTGATCAGCATCGCCGCCGACATCAGCCCGTATACGCGGTTCATATGGGCCCGGAGGCCCTCGTCGATCTGCAAGCCCCGCGTACCGGCGCGGGCCGTGCGGATCGTTTCGTAGTCAGCCATGTGACGCCTCCATAATCATGTCCCTCGGGCGATCCTCGCGAACCAACCCTTTGAGCGGAATATCGGGAAGCGCGTCGGTCATTTCAAGCGCAGCTTCCCGAAAAGGGGCTTGGCAGCGCGAAACAATGGCCGGAAAACGGGGTCAGGCCCGCCAGTGGGGTGGCACGTCCCACTTGGGCCGCGGCTCGTCGGGGCCGCGCAGCAGGCCGATGTCGTCGAGCATATGCGCGTCGAGCGTCCGGATCGCCTTCACCTCGCGGCGCATCCGAAGCCAGATGCGAAACCGGGTGAAAAAGCCGCCGTGCAGGCGGGTGCGAGGGCAGGCCAGGCGATCTGTACCGGGGGCAAAGGTGAACATCGGGTCGTTCCTTCATGGTTAGTGATAATTTGTGGCGGTTTCATTTTGGTTCTTGATCTTTCTGCGCCTCTGGGGTTGATGTGTAAAATGAATGATTGCTTTCTGATGGATCAGGAATTGTGATATGGCTCGGAACCTCGATCTGACTTCGTTGCGTGCCTTCGTCGCTGTCGCCGAATGCGGCGGTGTGACGCGGGCGGCCGGGGTGTTGAATCTGACGCAATCGGCCGTCTCGATGCAGATCAAGCGGCTGGAGGAGGCGATGGGCCGGGCCTTCTTCCTGCGCGGGGGCCGCAAGCTGACGCTGACCGGCGAGGGCGAGCAGGTCCTGAGCTACGCCCGCCGCATGCTGGCGCTGAACGACGAGCTGGTCGCGCGGCTCGGCGACGAGAGCTGCGTGGGCGAGCTGGCGCTCGGCGTGCCAGACGACATCGTCTATCCGCATATCCCCGGCGTGCTGAAGCGCCTCGCGCGGGAATTCCCGCGCACCCGGGTCTCACTGCAGTCCGGCTATACCAAGGTGCTGCGCGAGGGCTATGAGCGCGGCGAATTCGACGTGATCCTGACTACCGAGGACAAGCCCGACGCCACCGCCGAGGTGCTCAGCGAATGCGACCTGGTCTGGATCGGCGCGGTGGGAGGGCTGGCCTGGCAGCAGCGCCCGTTGCGGCTGGCTTTCGAGGAGCATTGCCTGTTCCGGCCGCTGGCCCTGGCCGCGCTCGATCGGGCGGGAATCGCTTGGGAAATGGCCAGCTCGGGGCGCAATTGCGAGGTGATGGCGGCTACGGCTGCCGCCGATCTGGCGGTCACGGCGCGGCTCAGGTGGGCGGTGCCGCAGGGTTGCGCGATCGTCGAGGGCGGCAATTCGTTGCCGCCGATCGGCCGGATCCGCATCGCGATGTATACCCGCAGCGGCGCCGGCCCGGTGGCCGAGGCGCTGGCTGCGCAACTGCGCTGTGCCTATGGCGAATTGCCGGCGCTTGCGGCGCAATAGCCGGGCGCGCCGGCGGAGGGCATCGTCACCACGATCTTGCCGATGGCCTGCCGTTCGCGCAGCAACTCCAGCGCCGCGCCGGCCTGATCTAGCGGCAGGGCATGGCTGACCTGTGGGTGGAGCCTGCCCTCGTCATACCAGCGCAGCAGCTGCCTTAGGCTGTCGTCGATCACCTGCGGGTGGAAGCGCAGATAGCCGCCCCAGTACAGGCCGATGACGGAAAGGTTTTTCACCAGCAGATGGTTGGCCGGGATCTGCGGCACCTCGCCGGAGGCGAAGCCGATGGTGAGCAGCCGCGCCTCGGGCCTAGCCGCCGACATTGCGGCGCGGAAGGCGGCGCCGCCGACCGGATCGTAGACGACGTCGACCCCGCCCTCGGCCTTGAGCGCCGCGGCCAGGTCCGTCGTCTCGCTGTCGATCAGCACCTCGGCGCCGGCCGCCGCGGCCACGGCAAGCCGGTCCGGGCCGCGGGCGACGGCGATCACCCTGGCGCCCATCAGCCGGCCGATCTCGACCGCCGTCAGCCCGACGCCGCCGGCCGCGCCGAGCACCAGAAGCGTCTCGCCCGGTTGCAACCGGGCACGATGGGCGAGCGCCACATGGCTCGTCGAATAGGCGACCTGAAAGCCGGCGGCGACGATGTCGCTCATCGCATCGGGCAGCGGCAGGCAGCGGTCGGCGGGAAAACAGCCGGCCTCGGCCAGGCCGCCCGCCCCGGCGAAGACGGCGACCCGGCTTCCGGGGGGGGGACCCGCCACCCCGGGGCCGAGCGCCTCGACCCGGCCCGCCACCTCCATGCCGAGGGTCATCGGCAGCGGCGGGCGTTCCTGATACTTGCCCTCGAGCATCAGCAGGTCGGCGAAGTTCAACCCGCAGGCGGCAATGCGCAGGCGAACCTGGCCGGCTTCCGGCACCGGCGAGGGCACGTCGCGAAGTTGTGCCGGCTGGCCGTAGACGTCGAGCTGATAGGCTTTCATCCCCTCCTTTTAGCGGCGGATTCGCGCGCCCGATAGGCTTAGTGATTCGGTTTTGCCGGCTGCGATTGTTTTGCGTCGTGCAACGAAAATTGATCTCGATTCATTGCAAATTGCGATTTCTTTGCGGTTGTCGTTTCCTGAGCGGCCACGATTCCCAATTCCCGGCATAGGTGTGGCGGCCGCGGCCACTTTCGCGAGGCGCGTTTGCACAAAAGCACTAGTCCAAAAGGACAAGTTGTTGAGGCCCCTCGATAAACTCATGTTGTGGTTGTGTAACGCCGCGCCGGAGAGGTGGTTTTGCTTTCGATCCGGCAAGCGGCGCGGCCCGAGAATCTGGGAGAACTGAGAATGAAGCATCCGGTAGACGCTCACGTGGGCAAACGCATCCGCCACAGGCGCTGGATGGTCGGAATGACGCAACAACAGCTTGCCGACCGCGTGGGAATCAAATTCCAGCAGATCCAAAAGTACGAGACCGGGATGAACCGGGTCAGCGCGTCGCGCCTTTGGGATATCGCCGACGCGCTGGAAGTGCCGATCAGCTTCTTCTTCGAAGGCCTGGGCGCGGCGCATAGTCAGCCGGTGGTTGAGGGCGACATTCTCGCTGACAAGGAGGCGCTCGAACTGATCCGCTCCTACTACGCGATCCCCGAGCAGCAGAGACGCCGGCTGTTCGACCTGGCACGGGTGTTATCCGAAGCCGCTTGAAAGCCGCCGGCTCCTTGACCGCCACCCCGCCCGAGGCTAGCAGAAGGCTGGCTGGCGGGGGAGGCGATGACCCAAATCACCGAGATCGAGCGCGGGGCGCTCATTGGCCTCGCCGAGGAATTGGCGGATGCCGCGCGTGGTGCGACGCTGGCGCATTTCCGCAGCGACGGGCTGAGCGCGGACAGCAAGGAGACGGCCCGGTTCGACCCGGTGACCGTGGCCGACCGCGCCTCTGAGCAGGCGATGCGCGCGCTGATCGAGGCGCGCCGCCCGGAGGACGGCATTCTGGGCGAGGAATTCGGTCCCAAGCCGAGCGCGAGCGGGCTGACCTGGGTGCTCGACCCGATCGACGGCACCCGCGGCTATCTCAGCGGCACGCCGACTTGGGGGGTGCTGGTGGCGCTGTCCAACGCCGCCGGGCCGGTGCTGGGGGTGATCGACCAACCCTATATCCGCGAACGCTTTGTGGGCGGGCTGGGTGAGGCGCGGGTGGACGGCCCGATGGGCCGCCGGGCGCTGAAGTGCCGCGCGCCGCGGCCGCTGTCCGAGGCGATCCTATTCACCACCTTTCCCGAGGTCGGCACCGCCGAAGAGGGCGCGGCCTTCCGCCGGCTCGCCGGCCAGGTTCGGCTTACCCGCTACGGGATGGACTGCTACGCCTATGCGCTGATCGCCGCCGGTCAGATCGACCTGGTGGTGGAGGCGGGGCTGCAGCCCTACGACGTTCACGCCCCGATCGCGGTGATCGAGGCCGCCGGCGGCGTGGTGACCGATTGGCGCGGTGGCCCGGCGCATCAGGGCGGCCGGGTGTTGGCCGCCGCCAACCCCGAGATCCATGCCGCAGCCCTGGCCGTTCTGGCCGCGGCAGGCTGAGACCTTAGAGATTTCTTGCGGAAAACAAGGCATTGCAGCTCGCGCTTCGCGAGTTGCTCAAAGCTGCGGCTCTGCTAAGGTGCGGGCCGGCCGCGCCTTTCGATCCATTCCGCCGGCCGGCGCCCCCGCGGCCGACGGGGGCTGATCCGTGGGAGATCGACATGGCCGAGACATTGATCCGGGGCGCCGAGTGCCTGGTGACCATGGACGGTGCCCGGCGGGAGATCGCCGGCGGCGACCTGCTGATCCGCGGCGGCGAGATCGCCGCGCTGGGGCAGGGCCTGACCACGACCGGCACCGTGGTCGAGGCGCGCGGCTGCGTCGTCACGCCGGGCCTGGTCAACACCCACCACCACCTGTTCCAAAGCCTGACTCGCGCCGTTCCGGGTGGCCAGGACGCGCTGCTGTTCGGTTGGCTGCAGCGGCTCTATCCAATCTGGGCGCGCTTCGGGCCGGCGGAAATCCATCTCTCCGCGCGCCTCGGCCTGGCCGAGCTTGCGCTTTCGGGCTGCACGCTAACCTCTGACCACCTATATCTTTTCCCGAACGGCGCCCGGCTCGACGATACGATCGCCGCGGCCGGCGAGATCGGGCTGCGCTTCCATCCGACGCGCGGTGCCATGTCGATCGGCGAAAGTGCGGGCGGGTTGCCGCCGGACAGTCTGGTGGAGCGCGAGCGGGACATCCTGGACGATTGCATCCGCGTCATCGACGCCTTCCACGACCCCAGGCCGGGGGCGATGGTGCGGGTCGGCGTGGCGCCCTGTTCGCCCTTCTCGGTCAGCCGCGAACTGATGCGGGACGCCGCCTTGCTGGCGCGCGACAAGGGGGTGATGCTGCACACCCACTTGGCCGAGAACGACGAGGACATCGCCTATTCTCTGGCCCAGTTCGGCTGCCGGCCCGGGCAATATGCCGAGGAACTGGGCTGGACCGGCGCGGATGTCTGGCATGCCCATTGCGTCAAGCTCGAAGGTTCGGAAATCGATCTTTTTGCCCGAAGCCATACCGGGGTTGCCCATTGCCCATGTTCGAATTGTCGCCTTGGCTCCGGCATCGCGCCGGTTCGGGCGATGCGCGACGCCGGGGTGAAACTCGGGCTTGGGGTCGATGGATCGGCCTCCAACGACCAGGGGAACCTGATCGCCGAGGCGCGGCAAATGCTTCTGCTGCAACGGGTTGCGGGCGGTTCTTCGGCGATGTCGGCGCGCGAGGCGCTGGAGATCGCGACGCTGGGCGGCGCCCGGGTGCTGGGCCGCGACGACCTCGGCGCGCTGGAGCCGGGCAAGCGGGCGGATATCGCGATCTGGGACGTGTCGGGGATCGAGGCGGCCGGTTCCTGGGACCCGGTCGCGCTGGTCCTGGCCGGCCCGACCCGGGTCCGCGATCTCTTCGTCGAGGGCCGCCGCGTGGTCGAGGCGGGGCAGGTCAAGACCCTCGACATGGGCCGCACCCTGGCCGAGGCGCAGCGGTCGGTTCGCCGGCTAATGGGCTGAGGGCGCTGGAAAAAGCGCACACCGATTTCGCACCGATTTCGCACCGATATGACACCGACGTTGCACCGACGTTGCCGCTGCCGTCTGGCGGCGATGGCGGTCAGGTGCCGACCTTCCTGCCGGCGATCCAGACCGCCGTCACGGCGCGGTCGTCGCCCATCATGATGGTGGGAAAGAGCGCCTGCCAGATGTCCTCGGCCCGCGCCGCGGCTTGGGCGATGGCGGGGGTGGAGGCGAGGTCGAGCACCACCAGATCGGCCTCCAGCCCCGGCGCCAGATTGCCGATCCGGTCCGCGAGCCGCAGCGCCCGCGCCGAACCCTGGGTGGCGAGCCACCAGAGCTCGGCCGGATGCAGGGCGCGGTGGCGCAGCTGCGCCACCTCATAGGCCGCCGCCATGGTGCGCAGCATCGAGAAGGAGGAGCCGCCACCGGTGTCGGTGGCCAGCCCGATGCGGTGGCCCGCGGCCGTGAGCCCTTCCATGTCGAACAGGCCCGAGCCGATGAAGGTGTTCGAGGTCGGGCAGTGGATCAGGCTGGCGTCCACCTCGCGCAGGCGGTCGATCTCGCGCGGCTCCAGGTGGATCGCATGGCCGTAGAGCCCGCCGGGGCCCAGAAGGCCGAAGGCCTCGTAGGTGTCGAGATAGTCGCGGGCCTGCGGATAGAGCGCTTTCACCCAGGCGATCTCGTCGAGCTGTTCGGAGAGATGGGTCTGCATCAGGCAGTCGGGATGCTCGGCCCAGAGCGCGCCGAGCGCGGCGAGCTGGTCGGGCGTCGAGGTGGGCGAGAAGCGCGGGGTGATGACATAGGAGAGCCGGCCGCGGCCGTGCCAATGCTCCAGCAGGCGCTTGCTGTCGTCATAGGCCGATTGCGCGCTGTCGCGCAGGGCCGCGGGCGCGGTGTCGCGGTCCATGCAGGTCTTGCCGGCCAGCGCGCGCAGGCCGCGCGCCTCGGCGGCGGCGAAATAGGCCGCGACGCTTTCGGGATGGATCGTGCCATAGCTGCAGGCGGTGGTGGTGCCATTGGCCAGCGTGAGGTCGAAGTAGCGCCCGGCGATCTCGGCGGCATAGGCGGGATCGGCGAAGCGCATCTCTTCGGGGAAGGTGTAGGCGTTCAGCCAGTCGATCAGCCGCTTGCCCCAGGAGGCGATGATCGCCGTCTGCGGGTAGTGGGCATGGGCATCGACGAAGCCGGCCGAGATCAGGCCTTGGCCGTAATCGGTGACGCGGGCCTGCGGATGGGCGGCGCGGAGCGCGGCGGCCGGGCCGACCGCGGCG
>JAKAJW010000428.1 GCA_021813645.1 Pseudomonadota bacterium
CCGAGAGCGCGCAGAGCGCCCCCATCAGCGCGAAGACCTTCACCTTCATCAGCCGGGTGTTGATGCCCGACAGCTCGGCCGCGTCCGGGTTGCCGCCGGCGGCGAAGACGTAGCGGCCGAAGCGGGTCTTGAGCGCCACCACCGTCATCGCGATCGCCACGGCGATCAGCACGAAGACCGAGATCGGCAGCCCGTAGACGGCCGTGTAGCCCGCCGGCATCGGCTTGCCGATCGCATCGAAGTGGCGTTTCAGCACCAGAGGCGGGATCTGGTAGGAATTCAGCGTCCAGACGAAGCCCATGATCGCGGCGACGACGATCGCGGCGATCAGCGTCTCGGCCCAGACCGGCTTCACCGGGAACTCGTGGCGGATGCGGGCGCGGCGGCCCTGCACCAGGGCGTAGAGCGCGCCGGCGCTGGCGATCGCGCCGAAGGCCCAGGACAGCGGTGCGCCGAGCGTGCCGTTGATGCCGCCGAACAGTTGGAAATTGTCGTCGAGCGGGCCCAGCGTCTGGCCCGAGGTGATGTACCAGGCGACGTTGCGCCAGACCAGCAGGCCGCCGAGGGTGACGATGAAGGAGGGCACCGAGAGATAGCCGACCAGCCAGCCATTGAAGGCGCCGACCAGCGTGCCGAGGATGACGCCCGAGACGATCGCGATCGGCGCGATCAGCGGGCTGCCCAGCGGGATGCCGATGGCCGGCAGCAGCTTGACCTGCAGCAGCCCCATCAGGGCCGAGCACAGGCAGAGCAGCGAGCCGACCGAGAGGTCGATGTCGCGCATGACGATGACGAAGACCATGCCGGTGGCCATGATGGCGACGGAGACGGTCTGGATCGTCAGGTTGAAGATGTTCCGCGGCGTCAGGAACAGGCCGTGGGTGATCAGATGGAAGCCGACGGTGAGGGCGAGGAAGGCGACCACCATCCCGAGCATCCGGGTGTCGATCTCCAGCGTTTCGAAGAAGCTCTTGCGGCGGGTTGCGCCGGCTTCGGCCGATGCGGTCATTGCGCGTTTCCTAGGATGTGGGTCACGCCGCCCCGCGACGGGGGCGGCGTGGTGCGGTCTTGCTCGGCGGCTCAGTTGCAGGGCGCCGGGCCGTTCTTCACGCCCTGGCAGAGCTCGCTCTTGGTGATCCAGCCGGCGTCCACCACGACGTTCAGATTGGCCTTGGTGATCGGGATCGGCTTCAGGAACATGGCGCGCACTTCATTGCCGCCAGGGGTCTTGAACATGGTCTCGCCGGCGACCTTGGCGGCCGGATCCTTGGCCAGGTCGGCCGCGATCTCGCCCGCATTCTTGCCCAGCTCGCGCGCGTCCTTCCAGACCGACACGGTCTGGGTGCCGAGCGCGACCCGGTTCAGCGCGGCGTGGTCGCCGTCCTGGCCGGAGACCGGAACCACCATGCCCTGGGCCTGCAGCGCGGCGATGGCGCCGCCGGCGGTGCCGTCGTTGGAGGCCACGACCGCGTCCACCTTGTTGTTGTTGGCGGTCAGGATCTGTTCCATGTTCTTCTGGGCGTTGGCGGGCAGCCAGCCGTCGGTGTAGGCCTCGCCCACCACCTTGATGTCGCCCTTGTCGATCGCCGGCTTCAGAACCTCGAGCTGCCCGGAATGCAGGAAGTCGGAGTTCGGGTCGGTCGGCGAGCCCTTGATGAAGACGTAGTTGCCCTTCGGCTGCGCCTTGTAGACGGCCTCGGCCTGCAGCCGGCCGACCTCGACGTTGTCGAAGGTCAAGTAGAAGGCGTTCGGATCCTCGATCAGGCGGTCATAGGCGATGACCGGGATGCCGGCGTCGGCGGCGGCCTTCATCGCCGGGGCGATGGCCTTGGTGTCCTGGGCCAGGATGATCAGCACCTTGGCGCCCTGCGAGATCAGGCTTTCCACATCGGTGATCTGCTTGGCCGAGGAGGATTGCGCGTCGGTGGAGATGTATTTGTCGCCGGCCTTGGCCAGCGCCGCCTTGATGGCCGCTTCGTCGGTCTTCCAGCGCTCTTCCTGGAAGTTCGACCAGCTCACGCCGACCACGGCAGCATTGGCGATCATCGGCAAGGCGAGACCCGCCGCCAGCGCGGCGGCGGTCAGAAAGTTCTTCCGCATATTATCCTCCCAAATGGATACGGCCTGCGCAGGCCGGCACGGCAGATTCGCCGATGCGGCGACAAAATTGCGCATAATAAATTTAGTTGTCAAAATAAAAATTCTTTGTGAACCTATGCAGATCGGCGAACTGCCTACAATCGCTCTGCAAAGCAGGGCAAAGCGACTAGAATACCTGCATATCACAATGCCTTTTGTTTGGGAGCCGAAGAAATGACCCCGAGGGAGGAGGGGCCGAGCCCGCGTGAGGGGGCGGCGCGCAAGGGCTGCGGCCCGCTGATTCCGCCGCTGTCGGATACCGCCCGGCCGTTGCGCCAGCAGGTCTTCGAGCGGGTCCGGGCGGCCGGGCTGATCCCGCGGGTGCAACTGGCCAAGGAGCTTGGCGTCAGCCCCGCCTCGGTGACCACGATCACCTCGGAGCTGATCGAGGTCGGGCTGATCGAGGAGGTCCAGGCCCCGCGCGACAGCGACACCGGTCGCGGCCGGCCGGCGGTGGCGCTGGGGGTGCGGCCGACGGCCTATTACGTCGCCGGCATGAAGCTGTCGGACCGCGAGCACACTGCGGCGATCTTCGATTTCGCCGGCCATCTGATCGCCTCGGATTCGGTGCGGCGTACGCCGGGGCCGGTGCCGCTCGACGAGTTGGTCGAGACCAGCGCCCAGCTGCTCGACCGGGTCTGCGCCAAGGCCGGCATCCCGCGCCAGGAGCTGCGCGCCGCCGGGCTCGGCATGCCGGGCTTCGTCGACCGCGCCACCGGCGAGGTGCTGTGGTCTTCGGTCCTGCTCGGCCGGCCGCATCCGCTGGCCGCCGCCGCCTCGGCCCGCTTCGGCATCCCCGTCCATATCGACAACGACGCCAATCTGGTGGCGCTGGCCGAACTGTGGTTCGGCGTCGGCCGCCGGCTGGGGGAATTCGCCGTGGTCACGATCGAACATGGCGTGGGCATGGGCTTCGTGCTGAACCACAGGCTCTATCGCGGCGGTCAGGGGCTGGGCATGGAGCTTGGCCATACCAAGGTGCAGCTCGACGGGGCGCTCTGCCGCTGCGGCCAACGCGGCTGCCTGGAGGCCTATGTGGCCGACTACGCGCTGGTGCGCGAGGCGACCACGGCGCTGAACTGGACCTACAAGGAAAGCCAGCCGATCGAGGTTCTTCTGGAAAGCCTCTACGACCATGCCAAGGCCGGCAATGCCGCCGCCCGGTCGATCTTCCGCCGCGCCGGGCGCTATATCGCGGTGGGCCTGGCCAATGTGGTGAACCTGTTCGACCCCGAGCTGATCATCCTGTCCGGCGCCCGGATGCGCTACAACTACCTCTACGCCGCCGATACGCTGGCCGAGATGGAGGATCTGATGCTGAACACCGGCCGGCCGCCGCCGAAGATCGAGACCCATGCCTGGGGCGACCTGCTCTGGGCCCATGGCGCGGCGGCGCTGGCGCTGTCAGCGGTGACAGAAGAGCTGTTGATTCCCTCTCGCGAGATTGCCGCGCAATGAAGCTATCGTTCTCTTTCTGGCTGCTCTCGGCGCTAGCCGCAGCGGCTCTTCCGGCCGTAACAGAGCCGCATTTCGTCGATCGCGCCGCTGCGCTGCCGGTTCAGCAGGTCTATTCCGGCGGTTGGGAGCATTTCGTCGGCGGCGGGGTCGCCGCGCTCGACTGCAACCACTCGGGCTATCCCTCGCTCTATGTCGCCGGCGGCGCCGGCCCGTCGCGGCTCTTCGTCAACACCACCGGCCATCCCGGCGCGCCGATCAGCTTCCGGCTGGGCAGCGTCCCGGCGCTGACCGATGTGACCGGCGCCTATCCGATCGACATCGACGGCGACGGCTGGGCCGATCTCTTCGTGCTGCGGGTCGGCGGCAACGTCATCCTGAAGGGCGGGCCGGATTGCAGCTTTACCGATGTGACGCAGGCCTGGGGGCTCGATCCCGGCGACAAATGGTCGACCGCCTTCTCCGCCACCTGGGAGGCGGGCCAGAGCTGGCCGACCATCGCGATCGGCAACTACGTCGACCGCAAGAACCCGAACGGGCCGTTCTTCGCCTGCGACACCAATTTCCTGGTGCGCCCCGAGGGCCGCAAGTTCGGCCCGAAGATCGCGCTGAAGCCGAGCTTCTGCAGCCTGTCGATGCTGATTTCCGACTGGCGGCGCAACGGCGAGCGGACCCTGCGGGTGGCCAACGACCGGCAATATTACGTGCGCGACGGCTATGAGCAGATGTGGCACCTGAACCCGCTGCGCGAGTTCACCGAGGCCGAGGGCTGGCCGCATGTCTCGCTTTGGGGCATGGGGATCGCCAGCGCCGATCTTTACGGCACCGGCTATCCCGACATCATGACCACCTCGATGGGCGATCAGCTGCTGCAGCTGAACGAGAAGGGCACGCTGGTTGCCGCGCCCTATGCGATCGGCAGCTATGCCCAGCGGCCCTACAAGGGCGACGACGGTCGGCCCTCGACCGGCTGGCATGCCGAATTCGCCGATGTCGACAACGACGGGCGGATGGATCTGTTCATCGCCAAGGGCAACGTCGACCAGATGATGTCGAACGCCTCGAAGGATCCGAACAACCTGCTGATGCAGCAGCCCGACGGTAAATTCGTCGAAAAGGCCGATGTCGCCGGGATCGGCACCACCGAACGTTCGCGTGGGGCGGCGCTGGTCGATCTGAACGGCGACGGCAAGCTCGACCTGGTGGTGGTGAACCGGCGCGCGCCGATGGAGCTGTGGCAGAACACCACGGCCGGGGCGAACCATTGGCTGGAGCTGCAGCCGCGGATGGACCACGGCGGC
This sequence comes from Pseudomonadota bacterium, assembly GCA_021813645.1. Taxonomy (GTDB): domain Bacteria; phylum Pseudomonadota; class Alphaproteobacteria; order Rhodobacterales; family Rhodobacteraceae; genus Solirhodobacter. The sequence goes on from JAKAJW010000428.1 coordinate 4,896, forward strand.
AACGCCTATGCGGTGGGCGCCTGGGTCGAGGTGCGCGCCGGCGGCCGGGTGCAGGATCAGGAGATCACCGTGGGCGGCGGCCATGCCTCCGGCCATCTGACGCCGATCCATTTCGGGCTCGGCGCGGCGACGGCGGCCGAGGTGCGGGTGATCTGGCCGGACGGCACGGCCTCGGACTGGGCGCCGGCGGCGGTGGACGCGAAATATGCCGTGCGCGCCGCCGGGGCGGGGCTGAGGCTCGGCCCGCTCTACTGACCCGGCGGGGCACCCCGCCGGATCGAGGCGCGGTCTGCGGTTTCGGGCGCCTGGCGCCTCAGGCCGCGCCGCGCGTCTCCACCATCCGGGCCAGCAGCGCCGCGCCCAGCGGCAGGATCGCATCGTCGAGCACGAAGCCCGCATTGTGCAGCGGCACGTCGCCAGAATGGCCGATCGTGCAATAGGCGCCGGGGACGAGCCGCAGCATGTCGGCGAAATCCTCCGAGCCCATGACCAGCGAGTCTTTCTGCCGGGACTTGCCGTCGCCGGTCAGCTCGCGCGCGGCGGCGAGCATATGTTCGGCATGGGCGGCGCTGTTCACCAGAACGTCGAAGACATTGCGCCGGTCGAGCCGGATCTGGGCACCATGGGCGCGGGCGAAGCCGTCGCAGATCTCGGCCATCCGGGCGCCGATCAGCTCGGAAGCCTCGCGGTCGAAATAGCGTACCGTGCCGCACAGCGTCGCCTCTTCCGGGATCACGTTATAGGCGGCGCCGGCATGGATCTGGGTGATCGACAGCACAGCCGGGGTGGTGGGCGGCAGGTTGCGCGAGACGATGGTCTGCAATTGCCCGACCAGCGCCGAGGCGATCACCAGCGGGTCGATGGCCGCTTCCGGCCGCGCGGCATGGCCGCCCTTGCCGGTCACGGTGATGTCGAAGAAATCGGCGCCGGCCATCGCCGGACCCGGCTTCACGCCGATCTCGCCCGGCCCGTCGAGCGGCGAATTGTGCAGCCCGTAGATCTCGTGGCAGGGAAAGCGCTGGAACAGCCCGTCGGCGATCATCGCCCGGGCGCCGCCCAGCCCCTCTTCGGCGGGCTGGAAGATCAGCACGGCATTGCCGGCGAAATCGCGGTTCTCGGCCAGGTAGCGGGCGGCGCCGAGCAGCATGGTGGTATGGGCGTCGTGGCCGCAGGCATGCATCACGCCGGGGGTCTTCGAGGCATAGGGCAGGTTGGTCTGTTCCTGGATCGGCAGCGCATCCATGTCGGCGCGCAGCCCGATGTTGCGCCCCGGCCGGTTGCCGCGAATCACGCCGACGACGCCGGTCTTGCCGACCCCGGTGGTGACCTCGATGCCGAAACCGCGCAGCGTCTCGGCGACGATGCCGGAGGTGCGCAGCTCTTCGAAGCCCAGTTCGGGATGTTCGTGCAGGTCGCGGCGAATTGCGGTCAGCTCTTCGGCATAGGCGGAAATACGGTCGAGCGCCGTCATCGGTCTCTCCAGTTCCAGGGTCGTGGGCGGGAGGTGCCCGGGCGCGATGCTAGGTCAGCCCGGCCGGCCGGTGCAAGTCAGCTATTCGGACGGCGTGAAGGCCGCGGTATCGACCGGCAGGCCGCTCGGCACCGCCTTCGGCACCCCGAGCCGGCCCTTCAGCGCCTCCGGGTCCTTGAGGCTCTGCAGGAAGGCGTAGATCGCATCGACATCCGCCGGCGAAAGCGCGACCGGCTTGGCCTTCACCGCCGCCAGGATCGCCGCCCGCTCGGCCGGGTCGTTCCAGGCCGCCCAGTCCGGCTTGGCGCCGGGGTCGTAGCCCTGCGGCATCACCGCCTGTTCGACATAGCGGCGCGCGCCGGCCACCGGATCGGCGTGGTAGCGGATGAACTCCTTCAGGTCGGTATGGGCGCCGGCATGGCCCCAGGGCCCGGTCTCGGTGACGTTGCGCAGGCTGGGGGTGCGGAAGGCATAGCGGTCGGCCGGGTCGTTGGAGACCCTGAACCGGCCCAAATCGCGCTGATTGGTCTCGAACCGCTCGGTCTTGCCGGGGCCGAGCTGCGGTTCGCCCATGGCATGGAACTTGTTGTCGGTCTGGAACGGACCGGAATGGCAAGAACTGCAGGCGGCGCGGCCGTAGAACAGCGCCATCCCCGCCATCGCCTCGGCCGGCAGGCTGGCCTGGTGGCGCAGGTAGCGGTCGAACGGGCTGTCGTCCGAGCGCCATTCGAAGGCGACGAAGGCGGCGATGGCGTTGGAGATGTCGGTGAAGGCGATCGGACGGCCCTGGGCGATGGCCGGATAGACCTGGGCGAACATCTGGCGGTAGGCCGGGATCGCGGCGACCCGCTGGGCGATCGCCTCCCAGGCGCCGCCGGGCCCGGTGATCTGGCCCTCGCGCACCAGTTTCGACACGTCGTTTTCCGCCGCGTTGCCGGCCATCTCGTCCTGCGCCAGGACCGGGAACATCGCCTGCGCCGATAGCACCGAGGCGAATCCCCGCACCATTTCGTCTTCCATCGGCGTCCGCAGGCCGGAGGGGCGGGTAGGATCGGCCTCGATCCGGCCGTCGTCGAACATCTTGGTGAAGCTCTTGGCGCCGAGGTTGAACAGCGCCGGCGCGTTGCGGGCCACGCGCTGCTCGGGCATGTCGTTCGGGTCGGGGTGACGCGCCGGGCCGAGCCCGATGCCGCCCTCGCCGATGTCGAGCGAAACGCCGTCCGAGGTGCCAAAGCGCGGGTTGTGGCAGGTGTCGCAGGCGATGTTGCGATTGCCCGATAGCACCGGATCGTAGAATAGAAGCTGGCCGAGCTCCGCCTCCGCCGGGTTGACCGGGGCGTAATCGGCCTCGGTCGGCGGCGCCGGCGGCCCGGCATAGGCCGCCCCGCCCCATCCTGGCCCGGCCAGACCCAAAAACGCCCAAAGCACGGCCTTTTTCACGGCACTCTCCCCCTACCCCTGGCAGCAGTGAACCACGTCGCGCCGGGCGGGAAAAGCCCCCGGACGGATGATACGCGGCAGTGGGACGGCGTTGGAGGAACCTTGGCGCGGCTCTGGCGCATTCCCGCGCGTCGCAAAGCCTTGCATTGAAGCGGCCCGGCCGGCGTGCGAGACTTTCGCCATGTCTTGGCGGGGTCCGCGGTGACGAGAGACGGTGCGAAACGGGCGGCGCGGATCACCGCGCTGGGCCTGGCTCTGGCGGCGGGCGCGGCGGGCGCCGCCGCGACACCGACCGTCAGCCTGGAAGCACCCAAGGCCGACAAGGCGCTGACCGAGGCGCTGAAGGCGGCCTCGCTCGCGCTCGGCACGCTGACCGGCGGCGACAGCCAAGCCCAGGATCTGTTCGCCGCCGCGCGCAGCGATTACCGCCGCCTGCTGGGGGCGCTTTACGCCGCCGGCTTCTACGCCCCGGTGATCCATATCCTGGTCGATGGCCGCGAAGCCGCCGGCATCGCCCCGCTGGATGCGCCGAACCAGATCGGCGCGATCCGCGAGATCGTCGACCCCGGGCCGCCCTATCGCTTCGGCCGGGTCGCGATCGCCCCGCTCGCCCCCGGCACCAAGCTGCCGCCGGCCTTCGCCCCCGGCCAGCCGGCCGCATCCGGCGCGATCCAGGCGGCGATCGATGCCGCGGTGGCCGCCTGGAAGGACGCCGGCCATGCCAAGGTGAAACTGGCCGGCCAGAACGTCTTGGCGGATGGCAAGACCGACACGGTCGACGCCCAGATCGCCCTCGATCCCGGCCCGGTGGTGACGCTCGGCCCGCTGTCGGTCAGCGGCAGCTCGCAGGTGCGCGAGAGCCGGATCGAGGCGATCGCCGGCTTTCCCACCGGCAAGGTTTACAGCCCGCAGCGGGTGCAGGATGCCGCCGACCGGCTGCGCCGCACCGGCGCCTTCACC
>JAKAJW010000366.1 GCA_021813645.1 Pseudomonadota bacterium
CCTAAGATAACGCTCTTGTAGACGTCGGTGAAGCCGAAGCAGCGCTGGCCGTCGGAAGGGAAGGGGACCGGCCCGACGTCGGCATAGACGCTCTCGTAATCGCCGGGGATGGATACCAGACCGCCGCCCGTGTACCCCAGCACCCCAGTGTAGGCGAGCGAGTTGATGGTCTTGAGAAAGTCGATGCGGCAGGCCTGGAAGGGCGGCAGGATGTCCGTCCGGTCGTCGACGTTATTTTCCTGCGAAAGGTAGGTGTCTGAGAAGTTAAACACGGCCTGCGTGGTCACGTTGTCGAAGATCGCCGTGGCCGACTGCTCCACCTCGTCCACCAGCGTCTGTGTGGGATAGACCACATTGGCCGTCGGAGCCAGCAGGTTGAGGTTCCCGATCCAGTCGAACGGGCCGGCCTGGGTCGCGTCGGCCACGCTGAAGGCTGCCAGGCGAGCCACCACATTCGCCGGGCCCTTCGCGATGTTGAAGACGCCCAGCTCCCAGCCGTCCTCGTCGACGATGTACTTGACGACGCTGGCGAGGGTGAAGCCGGAGACGGTCTGGTTTTCATTCACGAAGAGCAGCGCTGCGTAGCGGTAGCCCTGGCCCCCGTTCGGTCCGCCTGTCGAGGTGTCAGCCGCGATGTTGCCCGCGGGCCCGGTCGTGTTTGAGGTGGGAGGATTCGCGCCGGCGGCGCTCGCCGTGATAATCGGTGCGGCGCCGGGTGCGTAATAGCCCACCAGGGAAAACGCGGTCGACGGGGGCGCGGGCTGGCCGGTCGCGACGTCGGCCTCGTAGATGCCCACCTGCAGGATGTCGTAGAGCGCGTTGCCGAGGCCGTCCTCGGGCACCTCGACCGAGACCATCACGCCGTCGTTGGCCACGGTGTTGACGATCGAGCTCGCCGGCCCGGCCTTGGTCTCGCCCGCGGCGTTGGTGTAGGTCTGGAGCACGTAGACGTCGCGCCCGGCGGCGAAGGTGCCGCCCCCTGGGTCGCGCTGAATGATCGGCTGCACGTCCGGTGTCGGAAGCTGGCCGGGCACCACGCGCGCCGTGCACGCGGTCGGCGGCGCCACGCCGGCGGTCTCCGAGGTGATCAGCTTGATGGTCCCCAGCGCCGCCTCGCCGAAGAGGTGGTACGCGGAGAGCGGCGGCGCCGCGGCATTGTGCGCCACAGTGGCCGTGTAGAGGTTGATGCCGGTGGGCAGGTACTGCGCGCCCAGCGTTGCCACCCAGCCCGGCAGGTTGCCCAGCGCTGCCACGGTGGCGTTGATGCCGTCATCGAGCGCGGTGTTCCGGTAGACGGCTGCGGCCGAGGGCAGGCTCTCTCCCTGGGGATTCACCAGGGTGGCGACGACATAGACATCCAGGCCGGCCGCGAAGGTGCCGCCGCCCGGATCCTCGGCGAGCGTGGGCGCCGGGGGCGGGTCGAGCCGGTTCGCCATCACCATCGTCAGCTCTTTCCAGACGATCTGATTCGCGCCGGCATTGTCGACGACAGTGCCGCCCTCGGTCAGCGGCCATACGGGCTGGTTCGCCCCGGTGGTGCCCGCGTTCTGCGCCTGGTAGGTGTGCCCGTTGCCGGTCACCGGCGCCGAAGGGCAGCAGATCTCGCCGGCGAGCACCGCGGTGTTCGGCTGCCAGTACCAGCCGACAGGCTTCATGCCAATCGGGCTCACGGCGTTGGCTGCCCCGGTGGCCACCGCGCGCGGGTCGATGAGCGCGCCGCTTGCCGTCGGCTTCCGGAGGTCGGAGAAGGCCGCATAGACCTTGTTGCCGGCGGCTGCGCCGATCATGTGGCTGTTTTGAGGGGGAGTGAAAAGGGTCGAGGCCGGCAGTTGCTGGCAGCGCCCTGAGCCGACCGGGTTCTCGCGCTGCAGACAGCCTCCGCCCTCAAAGAGAATCGGCATCTCGAAGCGGCCCGTCGGCGGAAAGAGGGCCGGGTCGGTCGGAAGCACGGGCGAGTACCGGAAGAAGATGCCGCCGGTGGCCGGATCCTGGCTCGGCTGCCCGTTGGTTCCCACCAGCTGGATCGCCAGATTGTTGCCGGCCCGCGTGTCGGCGTGCGTGGCGCCCCCCGTGTCCCGGGTGAAATCGGTGTTGCGGCACACGGCTGCCGCTCCCACCGGAACATTGGTTGGATCATCCAGATCAATCTGGCCCAGGAATCTAGGAAACGGGACGGGCTTTCCGAACCATTGCACGGCGTATCTTCCTCGGGGTCACGTGGCCGTGGTGCCACAGGTGGCAGATGGAACAGCAATAGGTGCGCAGACCGCCCTGATCCGGTTTGCGGACCGCCTTCAGGGCGCGCTGGGCGAGGGTGCGCGAAGCGAACCCGACCTTATCGCAGGGCAGGCGGTCGGCCGGGTCGGTCGTTCCGCGCAGGTAGGCTGCGCCCACGGCTATTGATCCTTGGGAAGAGTCACACGCAGGATGACGCCGGCGCCGGCAGCGGTCACTGCGGCGTTGTAAGCTGCATCGGTGGCCAGCTCCGCCCCGCCCGGCGCGAACATGCGCAGGTTGTTTCCGTTCTTGAGCGCCAGTGAGGATGCCACGCCCTGGGTCGTTGCAGCGGCCGGCAGCAGCGGGTGCGGGTTCGTGTAGTACCCGCCGATGTCCTCGGCGATGACCGCCGGCGCTTCCTCCAGGCCGCCCAGCGGCAGTGCCGGGATGGGAAGGTTCGCCGGGTTGGTGAAGCCGCCGGGGTTATTGTTCGCATCGTATGGCGCAAGGTTGAGCGGGTCGCCCACGCCGTTCACCCCGTAATTGCCGGAAAAGGTGATCTCGAAGTCGAGCTGGTCCGGGTTCGACGCCGGGCTCGTGCCGATCAGTTTCGCTTGTGTGGCCATCTCTCTCTCCTTGGTTTACCGACTTACACGAAGTCGTTAAAGTGAACTGTATGCTTGTCAAACCCCCCAGAACCAGGCGATCATGCCGCCCTCGCGGCTCATCTTCTGGAAGCGTGCCGGGTTGCCCTGTTCGCCCCGGATCAGTTGGGCGATCAGGTTGTCTTGCGCGGCCGTCGAGCGTGACTGGTAGCCGGCCAGGATCTGGGGGTTCGAGCGCTCCACGCCGGCCAGGCAGGCCGTCTCAAAGACCACAGGCACCCACATATCTTCGGCTCCCTGCAGAAGCTGGTCGACGTTCGCGATCGGGACCGCGCCGAAGCGGCCGGTCACCTCAAAATCAAGATCGGCATTCACCGGCGTAATGCGCAGCTGGTTGCCGAGAAACGAAAAATACATCCGCGGCCCGAAGGTGTCGTTGCCGAAGAAGCTGGGGTCGAGATGGGGCAGCGTGTCCCGCGGACCGTTCAGCCGCGAATACTGCCACGGCGCCGAGCCCGCGGGCTTAACCCAGATTTCGATCGGGTCGTAGAGTCCCTGCAGCACCGGCTGAGGATTGGGTGCCCCGGCTCCCGTGCCGCCTGCCAGGCCCACCGCCGGCGCGTTCTCTGCCACCGGGGAGGCGCCGGGCACGGCGGTCGCGTTCTGCCAGGGATACAGGCTCGTCGTCCCTGCCGGCACCGAGGGAATGGTCACGATGCCGCAGAGGTTCTTCGCGCTGGCGTTCTTGATGTTGAGATAGACGGTCGAGTAGGCGACGTCCATCAAGGGGAGGACATAGGCAGGCTTCACCCACTGGCCCCTGGGGTCACCGAGCAAAGCCTGCACCTTCTTGATGGCGTCGCCTACCGTGCGCATGTTAGTCCTTCTTCTCCGCCTTGGCTGCCGCGCCCTTCGCTGCTGCCGGCTTCGCTTGATTCGCCGCGATTTCCGTCTCAGCCGTCGCTTCCGGCTTTGCTGCTGCGCCCTTCTTGCGACCCGCGGAGCGCTTGCGCCGCTCCTCGAGGATCTGCTGCGCCTGCTCATAGGCATCGTCGGCGAGCACGTCGATGTATTGCTCCGGCATGGCCAGGCCGGCCTTCAGCGCCTTGATGACGTCGAACGGATGCCCCTGCTTGCAGAAATGCACATTCACGTGCTTCTGCTGCTCGCCGCAGTAGGGGCAGGCCGAAAGCTGGGCGATCGTCGGACTCGACCCGGTGATGAGCCGCGCGGAAACCCACTCGGGCAGCCCGCCCGGCAGCCATCCCTTCGACTCGGCATAGCGCGCCCACTCGCGATGCGTGTCGGTGATCATCTTGCGGCTCTCCGGGTTTTCCTCCACCCAGAGCGAGTGCGCGAGCTGGATCATGATGTCCGCATACTGCTGCTGCTGCTCGAAGATGCGGTCGAGCTCCTCTTCGAGAAAGGCCTCGCGCAGCCGGTAGACATACTGGGCAGAGTTGGGCAGCACCTCGCGCTCGGGCACGTAGATCTTGCCGCCGTTGCGCTCCAGCCGGCCGCTCGAAATCGCGTGGATGTCCTGATCGAAGAAGAGCAGGCCGCCCATCAGCTTCGTCGACGGCGAATTGTATTGCGCGACGATCTCGCAGCCGATCGACCAGGGCGTGTACACGCGGGGCTCGGAGACAGGGACGTCGACGGGCAGCCGCTCGTCGCGCTCCCAGTTGACGACCGTCGAGTAGAAGACCGGCTCCTTGTCCGGTGTCACGCCCATCATCGGCGAGCCGATCACACAGTAGTGGCCCTGCATCCGGTGGTTCTTCCAGGTCATCACCACCTGGTGGTGCTTGGTGGTGCCAGGCCTAGGGATGGTCAGCCGGATCTGGCCCTGCACGACGGCCTCGACCGGGTTGAAATTCACCACGGTGCAGGGGCGCAGCGGGCCTTCGATGCGTCCGTCGGAGTCCTGGCGGGTCTCATAGCGGAGGCGGGCGATCAGCTCCTTCATCGCCTCCTGGCGTTTCTTGGCGGAGCGGCCTGTGCTGGTGGGGCCCTCCAGGAAGCGGGCCATGCCATCCGGGCCCGCGACCCGGGACGATTCGGCGGTGGCGGCGGTCTCAATCTCTACGGTTTGCATTGCTTGCGTTTCTCCTGTCCTCTGGTTCATCGGGTCATCCCCAGGCCTCACTGGCGCTCAGGTGGGCTGTCACGCCCGCCTGTTCGGCTATCGCGTTGCGCATCCGCTGTGCGTCGCTGCTGATACTGGTGAGCATCTGCCGGTTCGCGACCTCGGCCCGGAAGATCTCCTTCTCGAGGCGCGCGACGCGCTCTTCGCGTTCGTGCATCTCCTCGGCCATCATCTGGCGGACATAGTTCTGGCCATCCTGCGGCCTGCTCAGAATCGAGCGCAGATACACGCAGATCGCAGCCCGCAGGTCCCCGGCTTCCTCGATCGAGTTCCACGGGCCGGCGAGCATGAAGTAATCGCCGTTGGCCGGAAACTCCTGCACAAAGAGCGGCGTGTCCGCCTCTTCGCCGCGGGCCATGCGCCAATCGGCCGCCCCGCCCCAGATCGACGGCGCAAACCACTTCTGCAGAATCCACTGGTGCGGCAGGATGTCCCGGTAGCGCGGCAGCAGCATGACGCCGCCGGTGATGGAGTCGGGCCGGATCGAAGCCGCGTCCTCGATCGAAAAGTCGACACCCTTCGGGAAATGGTGCATGCGCCCCTGGCAGAGGATCCGGCAGTCGCCCGCCTGCACCAGGCGCCACATGGGGAGCCCCGTCGGCGTCTTGCCGCCATAGTCGAGCAGCATCCGGCGGATCTCCGGCGGTGTCTTCCGCTCTGCTTCGTCACCGTACAAAACATTCCTCCAAAAGTTCGCCCGGGCCTCGCGACCCGGGCGGCTGATAGCTGATAGCTGATAGCTAAGGGCTGTTTCTAGGTGCCCGCCGCCATCACCGGGTTCACATACAGGTTGTAGGCGTAGACGTGGGCCCAGGGCAGCTTCGTGTAGAAGTTGTAGGCGTCCTGGAAAAGCGCGTCCGACTCCGAGGTCGCCTGGCCGTTCGAGTACCGCGGCCACCAGATGCCCTCCAGCAGTCCGGGGATCATCTTCTGGCTTCCGGGGTAGCGCACCTTCCTCAACTGGCCTTGCGCCACGTCGTAGAGCTTGTCGACGCCGGCCATCGAGTCGGTGAGCACTTCCTGGTTGCCGATCATCCACGGGGCATTGCGCGGCGCCGCGATGTCAAACATCGGGGTTTTGTCCGTCGCGGTCAGCATGACCTTGGCGAAGCCGAGCAAGCGGGCCGTCGCCCTCTGCACATAGTGGGTGTAGTAGAAGCGCTTTTCCGCTTCCTGGTCCGAGCCGAGCGCCTGGTTCTGGCGCTGGTTCATCACCTCGATCACGCCCAGGTTCAGGGTCGAGCTGGCGTTCACGCTCGGCGACTGCACATAGGCGATCGTGCGGGCGATGCCGCAGTTGTCGCCGTTGGTCTGGTTCGAGATCAGATACTCCAGACCCTGGGGACCGAGTGGCGCGCCGGAAGCCGAGTTCATCGGCACCAGCTGGCAGCCGGCCACGAAGCCCGGAGGCACCTGGTCGACGGTGATGGTGTCGATGCCGCCGCCGGTCGAGTTCGACTTCTGCAGGATCGTCACAATCCCCAGAATGTTGAACGCCGCGTCCGTGGCCGCGTACTGGTTATTGATGTCCAGCAGGCGGTTGCCGTAAGGCACGTTGGCCAGCTGCACCACCACGCCGCCGGCGTAGGTTGCGTCGACGGTCGCCAGCAGGCCCTGGTTGTAGCCCTGGGCCAGGGCGTTGCGGGTGTGCGCAAACTTGTCCTTCATGCGGGCAAGCATGCGCGCGATCGGTTTCGCGATCAGCAGGCGGTCGGTGCCGGCGCCCTCGATGCGGGCCAGCAGCTCGGTCCGTGCGACGCCCATGATGCCAGCCACCGGGACAACGATGAACTGGTTGTATCCGGGGCCGTTGCCCTGGATGTAGGGTCCGCCGTCCGGGTCGTAGAACGCGAACTGGCCGCCCACGTCAAACTCGATCGGGTGACGGTACTTTTCCTTGCCCATGTCGCGCGCCGTGGCCATCTGGAAACGGCGGTCGATGCCCTGGTCAAGGTTCTGCGAGGTCTCGATGTTCTCATCGATGACCTGAATCATCAGCGCAATCTGCGCTTGTGCGGTGGAATTGTTGGGTGGGGCCATGGGCCATCTCCAGCCGGCCTCGAACTTCGCCGGCTGCCCTTGGGCGCTGCTTCACAGGTTCGCCCGCACACGCACCGGCGCGTGGGGCGGCTCGAAATCGCGGCTAGCGGCGGCCTGTACGGAGCCGCTCAGCCTCGAGCATCTCCATCTCGGCGCGATCGACGCGGCTTGCTTGCTGGTACTCGGGGTTGTTTCTCAGGTTCTCCAGCGCCTGCTGCTGGAGCGCCTGGCCGGAAAGCGGTTGCGGTCCCTGCGTCGGTGCAGAGGCCGATTGCGGTTCAACCCTGGCCACCTGTGCGACGCGCTGTTGCTGCTCGTGCTGCGCCGCCTGGTTGCCGCGGATGCCTTTGTGGATCTCCTCCATGTAGGCGCGCTCGATGGCCGGCGCATATTTGCCCACCAGCTCCGACATATACGCCAGCCGCTGCTGCTCGGCCGCCGGGCCCTGCAGCTCGAGGTTGCGCAGCTTCTCTGCCACCGTGGGGATGGAGTAGATCTTGCTCTGGAACGAGTGCCACATCTCGGCCGCGTAGGTCGGCACCTCGGTCACCTGGCGGGTCGCCGGGTTAACCCACTTGCGGTTGAGCACAAAATCGGGAATGTACTCGCCGCGGTCCCTGCGGGCCTTGATGAGGTTGTCGATGAAGTCGCCGAAGTTCTGGCCAAACGCGCCGTTCACCTTGCGTTCAAAGGCCTGGCGCTGCTGCACCCGCGCCTGCTTTGAGTTTGCCTGTTTTCCGGCGTTCACCTGCTCCAGCTGCTTCGCGAGTTCGGCCTGCAGCTCACGCTGTGCCTGGGTCGCGTCGGCGGGAAGCTCGGGCAGGCTGAGCTGGCTGTCGGCCTCGCCCAGCAGCTCCTGCACGTACTCGAGGGCCTTGATCCGGTAATCGGCGTCGATCGACGCCACCCGGTCGGCTTCCTTCATCTGCTCGTTCGGGTAGACGCCGCTCTCCAGCTTCTTCTGCAGCGCCTGGAGGGCGCTTTTCTCCGTGGCGATGCGGTCGCCCATCGCGCCGCCGACGAACTTCCGGCCGATGAAATCGAAAGACTCGGCCATCGCCGGCAGCCCGTTCTCTAGGATCGGCTGGCCCTTTTCGTCGCGCAGCGTGAACAGGTCGACGAACTGCTTCCAGCCGCGCTCGCCCATGTCGGGGTTCTCGGCCGCCATGGCGAAGGCGTGCTGCAGGTTGAGAAACTCGTTCGCCTTGCTCGTCGCGAATTGCGCCTCCTCGACGGTGGGCACGATCTCGAGGATCGGCTTCGCCGCTTCGGCGGCGCGAGCCATGTCCATGACCTGCGTCTTAGCCTCGGGGTCGCGATCAAAGAGCGCCTTGAAATCGGGCTTCGCCGCGAGCAGGTTCTCGAAGGCCTGCGGCGTAGGCAGAGGCTGCGCCTCGCCCGGCTGTGCCTGCGGCTGTTCCTGCTCCTTTGGCTGCGGTGCCGCCTGCTCCTCGGGCTGGGCGCCGGGTTCGGGCGCCACCTGGGCAGGCTGGTCGAGCTGCTCGTCCGGGTGCTCCTGGCGCCAGCGCTCGCTGGCTTCGATAAACTGCTCGACGCCCTCCTCATTCTCGGGAAAGTCCGAGGCCTTGGGCGGTCCGGCCGGCGCGGCGGGCGCGGCCGGCGGAGCGGCTTGTGCGGGAGCGTCTGCCGGTGCCGGGGCTGCAGCCGGTGCAGCCGCTGGGGCTGCTGCAGGCGCCGGTGCTGCCGGTGCCGGTGCGGCAGCGGGCGCGGGACTGGCCGCA
>JAKAJW010000437.1 GCA_021813645.1 Pseudomonadota bacterium
TATCACGTTCTCCAGGGCCGAGAACTCGGGCAGCAGATGATGGAACTGATAGACGAAGCCGATCTCCTGCCGCCGCGCCAGGGTCCGCGCCCGGTCCGGCTGGCCGGTCATCTCGACCCCGCCGATCCGCACCCGGCCGGCATCCGGCGTGTCCAGCAGCCCGGCGATATGCAGCAGCGTCGACTTGCCCGCTCCCGAGGGCGCCACCAGCGCCACCACCTCGCCCGCCGCCAGCCGCAGCTCGGCGCCCGCCAGAACGCGCACCTCGCCGGCGGTGCCCTTCAGATAGGTCTTGTCGATGCCCTGCAGTTCCAGCGCCGGCTCACTCATAGCGCAGCGCCTCCACCGGGTTCATCCGCGCCGCCCGCCGGGCCGGAAACAGCGTGATGACGAAAGACAGCCCCAGAGACAGCAGCGCCGCCTTGGCCACGTCCCAGAACTCGAGCTGGGCCGGCAGCCGGTAGATGCCGCGGATCGAGGGGTTCCAGACCCCGCCGCCCGACAGGTAGTTCACCGCCGCGAAGATCGGGTCGATATAGATCGCGAACAGGCAGCCGAGGATCACCCCGCAGATCGTGCCGATCAGCCCGGTCGAAGCGCCACAGATGAAAAACACCCGCAGAACAGAACCTTCGGTCAGCCCCATGGTGCGCAGGATGCCGATGTCGCGGCCCTTGTTCTTCACCAGCATGATCAGCCCCGAGACGATGTTCATCGTGGCGATGGTCACCACCAGCCCGAGGATGACGAACATCACGTTGTCCTCGACGGTCAGCGCCTCCAGGAAGGCGCCGGCCGAGTCCCGCCAGGTCCAGACCAGCGCATTCGGCCCCGCCGCAGCCAAGAGCGCCGGCAGCAGATCGTTGATCCGCTCCGGATCCTTGGTCAGCACGGCGATCTCGTCGGCGCCGCCCTCGCGGTTGAAGTAGCTCTGCGCCTCGGCGAAGGGCATGTAGACCCGCGTCTGGTCGATGTCCCAGCGCCCGGCCGAGAAGATATAGACCACCTTGTAGGCCTTCACCCGCGGGCTGACGCCGAAGGCCGTCTTCACCCCGTCGGGCGAAATCAGCCGCACCATGTCGCCCACCGTCACGCCCAGGGTCTGCGCCACGCCCTGGCCGATGGCGATGCCCTGGTCATAGCCGTCCAGGCTGCCCTGGGCCTCTTTCGAATGCGCGATGTTCGGCACTTTCTCCAGATCCGCCAGAGACATGCCGTAGACTTCGACGCCCGTGTTGCGGCCCTGGGCGCTGGCCATCACCGTGCCCTTGACCAGTGGCGCCACGGCGGTCACGCCCGGCACCTTGGCCAGCCGCTCGGCCATCGCGGCATAGTCCGAGATCTCGCGCGTCATCCGCCCGTCCGGCCCGGCATGGGCGGCGGCGTAGATCGTGGCATGGGCATTGGCGCCGACGATCGTATCGACGAACTGCACCCGGTAGCCCGAGCGCACGGCAAGCGTCGCCACCATGGCGAAGACCGCGAGCGTGATGCCGACCAAGCTGATCCAGGTCATCACGCTGACGCCGCCCTCGGCCCGCTTGGCCCGCAGATAGCGCCAGGCGATCATCCATTCATAGGCGGCGAAGGGTCTCGTGCGGCCGGTCATGTTGGCTCCGTCAGAACGCGCGCACCGTGGCGGGGGGCCGGGCGAAGGTCAAGGCCCGGTGCCGCGCCCGGCGCCGACCCGCGGGCACGCTTGCGCGAGCGCCCCGTCATCCCGGATCGGCCGCTCGGGCGAGCCGCTCGCGCAGCGCGCGCAACACCGCTTCGGCCGTGGTAAGATCCTCGGCAGCGCAGCCGCGGGCCAAAGCCTCCGTCCAGGGCTCGCGGCGCGCTTCGGCGCGGGCTGCCAGTTCGGCACCGGCCGGCGTCAGAACGACCAGACGCGCCCGGCGGTGGCTGGGATTGTCGGCGAGCGTCAGAAGCCCCGCCGCAGCCATCTCGCCCACCACCCGCTGCACCGATTGCCGGGTCAGCGACAGCGCGCGCGCCAGGCCGGCCACGGTCTGCGGCTCGGCCAGATGCGCGACGGTGGCGAGCACCTGCCAGCGCGCCGCCGTCAGTCCGATCGGGGCCATCAGGGCGTCCCCGGCCTGGGCCAGCGCGCCGCCAAGCCGCAGGGCCTCGAACATCAGCCCGGCCAGCGCCGCGCCTTGGGGGGAGAGCGTTTCGGTCATGCGGCCGTGGTCGCACATTGACAGCGTGCTGTCATCGGCCTATTTGACAGCATGCTGTCAAAATGAGGCGCACCATGCCGGACCAGCCCGTCGATCTTCCCGCCGGCCCGATCTACCGGATCGACAAATTCGCCGTCCCCGCCGCCGCCCGTGACGCCTTCCTTGCGGCGGTTGCCGAAACCCATGCCGTGCTGCGCCGGCAGCCGGGCTTCCGCGGCGATCGAGTGGTGGAACAATGCGGCGGCCCGGGCCGGTTCAACTTCGTCACGCTGGTCGAATGGGCCGGTGCCGAAGCGATCGAGGCCGCCGCCGCGGCGGTGCGCCAACGCCATGCCGCACTCGGCCTCGACCCGCGCGCCCTGATCGAGGCGGCGGGGATCGAGGCCGATCTCGCCCTCTATCGCGCCGTGGCGCTTCCGCTCCCGGCGCCTCAGATCCCGGCGTAGATTTCCGCCACCTTCGCCACTGCGGCTTCCGGCGACATCTCCTCGCTCTCACCGGTGCGGCGCGAGGTCAGCTCGACCTTGCCGGCGGCGAGGCCGCGCGGGCCGACGGTAATCCGCCAGGGCAGGCCGATCAGGTCCATGGTCGCGAACTTCGCCCCCGCCCGCTCGTCGCGGTCGTCGTAGAGCGGCTCCAAACCTTTGGCGAGCAAAGCCTTCTCCAGCCCCTCGCAGGCCGCGTCGGCGGCGCCGTCGCCCTGCTTGAGGTTGACGATGCCGACCGGGAAGGGGGTCACGCCCTCCGGCCAGATGATGCCCTTGTCGTCGTGGCTCGCCTCGATGATCGCGCCCAGCAGCCGCGACACGCCGATCCCGTGCGAGCCCATATGGACCGGCACCCGCTCGCCGTCGGCGTTGGTGACAAAGGCCCCCATCGGCTCGGAATACTTGGTGCCGAAGTAGAATATCTGGCCCACTTCGATGCCGCGGCTGGTCTTCTGCCGCTCGGCCGGGATCTTGTGGAACAGCGAGACGTCATGGGTCTCGTCGGTCCGCGCATAGGGCGTGGTCCATTCCTCGACGATCCGGGCGCATTCCGTCCAGTCGTCGAAATTCACCACGCGGTCGCCGAACTTCAGATCGGTGATCGCGCTGTCGTAGAACACCTCGCTCTCGCCGGTCGAGGCCAGCACCAGGAATTCATGCGTGTTGTCGCCGCCGATCGGGCCCGAGGCCGCGCGCATCGGGATCGCCTGCAGCCCCATCCGCTCATAGGTGCGCAGGTAGCTGACCATGTGCCGGTTATAGGCGTGGATGGCGCTGTCATAGTCGATGTCGAAGTTGTAGCCGTCCTTCATCAGGAACTCGCGGCCCCGCATCACCCCGAAGCGCGGCCGCACCTCGTCGCGGAACTTCCACTGGATGTGGTAGAGCGTCAGCGGCAGGCTCTTGTAGCTCTCGACATGGGCGCGGAAGATGTCGGTGATCATCTCCTCGTTGGTCGGCCCATAGAGCATCTCGCGCTTGTGACGGTCGGTGATGCGCAGCATCTCCTCGCCGTAATCGTCGTAGCGCCCGGATTCGCGCCACAGCTCGGCCGGCTGCAGGGTCGGCATCAGCAGCGGGATATGGCCGGCCTTCTGCTGCTCCTCATGCACGATCTGCTCGATTCGCCGCAGCACCCGGTAGCCGAGCGGCAGCCAGGAATAGATCCCCGCCTGCTGCTGCTTGATCATGCCGGCGCGCAGCATGTAGCGGTGGCTCACGATCTGCGCTTCGGCCGGATTTTCCTTCAGGACGGGCAGGAAGTAGCGGGAAAGGCGCATGGGAAACCTGTCAGCAAAGGGTGTCGCGCATCCCTAAGCGATCCCTCACCCGCAGGCAAGCGCGCGCCGCGCTTGCAGTGGCGGCCGCATTGGGCGATGACAAGGGAAGCCCAGCCCCGAGTGAACAAGAGATGGAGCTGCGAATGCCGCAGAGCCAGCCGACGCCCCAAAACATCCTCGAGTGGTTGGGGCTGCGGGAAGCCCCAGAATGGAGCGTAGCTCGACCTTACGGAGCCTTTCTCGGCTTCCTGCTCACCGCGGCTGCTTTCCTTTTTCCGGTATTGGTACTGCTCGCGGCAGGCGCGGCCTTTGCGATCACAATAGACGCCATTCAAGGCGCGATTGAGGGCAGCGGCTCCGGCCCAAACCTTGGCGCCGGTGCGCTGGTCGCCGCAATCCTCGGCGCGCCCTTCGTGATTTGGGGCACGGTCATCCGCCATCGGACACTGGGGTTTCAACGGGAAGGCCACATTACGGATCGCATTTCAAAGGCTGTCGAGCAACTCGGCGCCATGAAGGATGTCGAGCGACGGGAGCGCTGGATACACTTTCAGGTGGACGGCACCGAGCGATCCGCGCTGGAGCTAGAGGGCACCTCCTTCGAGTATCCTTCCGCGGCGGTCGACAGACGCCAGGGGGAATGGTTCCAGGTCCGGCGCTCCGAGCCGAACATCGAGGTCCGGGTCGGCGGCCTCCTCTCACTCGAACGCATTGCCCAGGACTCAATCAAATTCGACGGCGGGCGCGACCACATCCGGATCATGGAAATCCTGTGCGCTTACGTTCGCCAGAATTCGCCGCAGACTTCGCTTCGAGCCACACAGGTTCCGTTCCAGACCCACAAACCTAGGATCGACATCCAGCACGCGCTCAGCATCATCAAGCGTCGGTCAGCCGAACAAGCGGCCCTCGAGGCCAAGATGAAATACCGCCTTGATCTTCGCGAGACCAACCTCGACGGATGTGACCTGTCGGCTGGAAAGTTCAGTGGGGCAATATTTTGGCGCTCGCGCCTTGAAGGCGCGAATTTGCGCAAAGCTGATCTGTCGGGCGCGCGGTTGGAGAAGTGTCTGCTGAACTTTGCATCCTTCTTCGAATGCAACCTACGTGGCGCGCGTCTCGACCATGCGGAGTACACGAACTCACAGATTGAAAACCTATGCCATGCCAAACTAGATGGGGTCTCTGTCGAAGGTGCCAATATCACGGCACTTTACATCTCTCAGGAAGTTGGACCGAAGCTACTTGGTTCCCGCGATACGGCTGTTAACCAAGATCAGGAGTCGCGAAAATCCCGCTCGCTTGAACTCGCCGACAGAATTTACTTAGACCGACACTCGAATAGCCCACCTCGCCTGGCTCCTTCCGACGAAGAGATCGCAGACGACGACCGATTGTTTCTGCATTGGAACCCCTTCACGGCAGATGACCTGGCAGCGGGCGAATTTAGGACACAGTTCCGCGGCCGCTGGGGCCTCGAAGGTTGGCCGTTCGACGACTACTAACTCGAGTGTTGAACATTCCACTGGCTTGGGCAATCTGAGGCCCAGGCATTGTGAGAGGACCTTGGCGTGGGACTGCCCGTCAGAGAGCAGGCGAAATACTGGGGTGCGGCAGCCGCCCTGTTCCTGCTCGCGCTGTGGTTTCTCGGCGGGGTCATGCTGCCTTTCCTGATCGGCGGCGCCATCGCCTATTTCCTCGACCCCGTCGCCGACCGGCTGGAGCGGCTCGGCCTGTCACGCGCCGCGGCGACCGCGGTCATCTCGGTGATGGCGGTGCTGTTCTTCATCCTGCTCGCGCTGCTCGTCATCCCGACGCTGACCCAGCAGGCGCTGGCGCTCATCAACGCCGCGCCGACGATCTTCGCGCAGCTGCAGACTTTCCTGGCAGACCGCTTCCCGCAAGTGCTCGACAAGACGAGCGTGATCCACCAGACGCTGATCTCGATCGGCGACACGATCAAGGCACAGGGCGCGGATCTCGCCAACCGGGTGATCTCCTCGGCGCTTTCGGTGATCAACGCCGCGCTGTTCATCATCGTCGTGCCGGTGGTCGCCTTCTACCTGCTGCTCGACTGGGACCGGATGATCGCCCATATCGACGAGTGGCTGCCGCGCGACTACCGCGACACGATCCGCACCCTGGGCCGCGAGATCGACGCGGTCCTGGCCGGCTTCGTGCGCGGACAGTTGACAGTCTGCGCCGTGCTCGGCACCTATTACGCCGTGGCGCTGATGATTGTCGGGCTGCAATTCGGCCTCGTGGTCGGGGCGTTCGCCGGGCTGATCACCTTCATCCCCTATCTCGGCTCGATGACCGGCCTCGCCCTTGGCCTGGGGCTGGCGCTGTTCCAGTTCTGGGGCGCGCCCGGCATGATCGTCGCCGTGGTGGCGATCTTTCTGATCGGCCAGTTCGTCGAGGGCAACATCCTCTCGCCGGCCTTGGTCGGCCATTCGGTCGGGCTGCATCCGGTCTGGCTGCTGTTCGCGCTCTCCGCCTTCGGCGCGATCTTCGGCTTCGTCGGCCTGCTGGTCGCGGTGCCGATCGCCGCCACCATCGGCGTGCTCGCTCGGTTCGGGGTCAAGCAATATCTTGAAAGCCCGCTCTACAAGGGCACCGCCGGCACCGGCCCCGGCCAGCATCCGGGCGGCGGAGCCTGAGATGCCACGCCAGGTTCCGCTGCCCCTGCCCCGCGCCAAGGCGGAGGCGTTCTCCCGCGACGATTTCTTCGCCACCGCCGCCAATGCCACCGCGCTGGCCGCGATCGAGGGCTGGCGCGACTGGCCGGAAGGAAAGCTGGTGCTGGTCGGCCCACCGGGTGCCGGCAAGAGCCACCTCACCCGCATCTGGGCCGAAGCCGCCGGCGCCACATTGCTGCCGGCCGACCGCCTGGCCGAGACCGACCTTCCCGCGCTCGCGGCACAAGGCGCGGTAGCGCTCGACGACGCGGCCGCGATCGCCGGCCAGCCCGCGACGGAACGCGCGCTGTTCCACCTGCACAACCTGCTCACCGCCAGCCGCGGCCGGCTGCTGCTCACGGCCGCAAGCGCGCCGATGCTTTGGCCGGTGAAGCTGCCCGATCTGGCCAGCCGGCTCCAGGCGATCCCGCTCGCGCGGCTCGAGGCGCCCGACGAGGCACTGCTGTCCGCCGTGCTGGTCAAGCTCTTCGCCGACCGCCAACTGGCCGTGGCCCCCGCGGTGATCGCCTATCTGGCGCTGCGCCTGCCGCGCTCGCTGGCCGCCGCGCGCAGCCTGGTGGCCGCGCTCGACGCCGAGGCGCTGGCCTCGCGACGCGAGATCAACCGTGCCTTGGCGGCCGAGGTGCTGGACAGCCTTCCCGAAGCGGGCCAATAATCGCGTGCCCCGCCGGACCAGCGCACAAAGCGATATGAACGAAGCCGATTTTCTCAAAGCCCCGTTTCCCCCGCCGCTGACGCTCGCCGCCGAGGCGACCGCCGGGCCGAAGCGCTACTTCAACCGCGAGCTGTCCTGGCTCGCCTTCAACTGGCGGGTGGTCGACGAGGCGCGCAACCCGCGCGTGCCGCTGCTGGAACGGGTCCGCTTTCTGTCGATCTCCGCCACCAACCTCGACGAGTTCTACACCGTGCGCGTCGCCGGCCTGCGCGAACTGGCCCGCGCCGGCAACACGCCAAGCTCCACCGACGGGCTTACCCCACGGGCGCAGCTCGACCTGATCGACCGCGACGCGCGCCGGCTGCTGCAGTCCCAGCAGGCGATCTGGAACAAGCTGAAGCGGGAAATGGAAGAGGCCGGCATCACCCTGCTGACCCCCTCCAAGCTCACCCGCCGCGATCACAGCTTCCTGGAAAACTACTTCCTGAACCAGGTCTTCCCGGTGCTCTCGCCGCTCGCCATCGACCCGGCGCACCCGTTCCCGTTCATCCCGAACACCGGCTTCTGCCTGGCCTTGCAGCTCGAACGCAGCTCGGATCGCCGCGCGCTTCAGGCGCTGCTGCCGATCCCGGCGCAGGTGCCACGCTTCATCGCCCTGCCGGCAGCCGCGGGCGAGCACCGCTTTCTGCCGCTCGAAGAGCTGTTGATCCTGCACCTGTCGTCGCTCTTCCCGGGGTACCGGGACGCCGGCCACTGCGCCTTCCGCGTGCTGCGCGACAGCGACCTGGAAGTGGAGGACGAGGCAGAAGACCTGGTGCGCGAATTCGAGGTGGCGCTGAAACGCCGGCGGCGCGGCGAGGTGATCCGCATGACCATCACTGCCGGCGCCCCGGAAGATCTGCGCCGCGTCGTGATGGCCGAGCTGGGCGTGACCCCGGAAGAGGTGATCGAGATTCGCGGCCTGATCGGGGTGGCGGATTTGAAGGAGCTCGTGCTCGACGCGCGCCGCGACCTGCTTTGGCCGGGATTCACCCCGCGCGTGCCCGAACGCGTGCAGGATCACGAGGGCAACATGTTCGCGGCGATCCGGCAAAAGGACATGCTGCTGCATCACCCCTACGAGACCTTCGACATGGTCGTTCGCTTCCTCGACCAAGCGGCGAAGGACCCGAATGTGCTGGCGATCAAGCAGACGCTCTACCGCACCTCCTGGGACAGCCCGATCGTCTCGGCGCTTTGCGAAGCGGCCGAGGCCGGCAAGTCGGTCACCGCGCTCGTCGAGTTGAAGGCCCGCTTCGACGAAGCCGCCAACATCCGGCAGTCGCGCCGGCTGGAGCGTGCCGGGGCGCATGTGGTCTACGGCTTCCTGCACCTGAAGACCCATGCCAAGATCTCCACCGTCGTCCG
>JAKAJW010000016.1 GCA_021813645.1 Pseudomonadota bacterium
GAAGGCCTCGGCCACCAGCCGCGCGCCGGCCGCGGCGCCGCCGGCTTCCACCTTGGCCAAGTGATAGCCGCGGGCGGCGAACCAGGCCTCGACCTCCTCGCGCGGCGAGGCGAGCGTCTGCTCGTCCGCCGCCGGCCCGTCGAGATAGGCCACCAGCGCCTCGGCCGCGCGCGCCAGCCGGTCGGCGTCGGCCCCCAGGTTGGCCTGGAACCGCGCCTGCCATTCCGGCTCCAGATCCTCCGTTTCGGCGAGGATCGCCGCCGCCGACCGCACCCCGGTCAGCGCCGAAAGCACCTCGTGCAGCGAGGCCGACAGGAACGGGTCATGTGCCATCCGGTCGCTGAGCGCGGCCACCGTCCGCTCCAGCAGCGCCACCCGCCCATGACGCGCCGCCAAAAGCGCCGCCCAGCCCGGAAAACGGCCGACGAATTCCTCGGCCCGGTCGAGTTCCGCGCTGCCGCCCGCCTCGGCCGCGGCGTCGCGCAGCGTGTCGAGCAGCGCCGCCTCGGCCCCCTCGGTCAGGGTCTGCGCCGCCACCCCCAAGACCTCGGCGACCCGCTTCAGCAGCGCGTCGCCGATCGGCCGCCGGTTGTGCTCGATCAGATTGAGATAGGAGGCGGAAACCCCCACCGCGCGGGCGAGATCCGCCTGTTTCATCCCCGCCAGCCCGCGCCGCTCGCGGATCCGGCTGCCGGTCAGCGCCGAACGTGCCATGATCCACCTCCCCCGTCAGATTGACAGCGGAGGCGCCGGGTTTCAACGTCTTACCGCAGGCTTTTCAGCCGTGCCCCGGTTCAGCAGTTGGATTTCGGCACCATGCTCATGGTCTGGCTCAGCCCAGACACGCCCGGTTCGCAATTGCCAATCTTGCTCTGGTCGGCGCAGGCCGCCAAAAGCAACGCCACCGCCGCGAAAGCCGCAGCCGCAGCCCCTAGCCTCGTCCTCTTGGCCATCTCAGCCTCCTTCGCATCACGGCTTCAAGCTAGCATGGCCGCCGCCCCGCCGCCTTGACGGCGCGCAACGCCGCCCCGGAACGCCAAGGGGGCGGCCCGTTGCCAGGCCGCCCCCCGCAGTGCCGTAGCGCAGGCCGCGCGCTTACTTCAGCGCCAGATCGGTGATCTCATGCGTCCAGGCGCCGGCGCTCGGCTCCTTGGTGATCGCCGGATTGTCCTTCGACACCGCCGAGAGCAGCGTCTGCACCGTCTCCTTGTAATCCGCCGGGTCGAGCGCGCCGTTCGAGCCGGCGGTCAGCTTGGCGACTTCCTTCATCATGTATTCCTGATGCGCCAGCGTCTGGGCGCCGGAGGCATCGTTGTCGATGACGATCTTCGCCGCCTCGTCGGGATGCGCCTCGGCCCATTTCCAGCCCTCCATCGAGGCCTTCACGAAACGGACCATCTCATCCTTGAACTTGGCGTCCTTCAGCTTGGGCTCGAGCACATAGAGCCCGTCCTCCAGCATGCCGACGCCTTCCTTGAGGTAGTTGAAGGTCACCAGCTCATCCGGCTTGATCCCGGCGTCGAGCACTTGGCCGTATTCGTTATAGGTCATCACCGAGATGCAGGCCGCCTGGTGCTGCAGCAGCGGATCGACGTTGAAGCCCTGCTTCAGCACCGTCACCCCGTCCTTGCCGCCCTCGGTCGGGATCTTGAGCTTGGCCATCCAGGCGTAGAACGGATATTCGTTGCCGTAGAACCAGACGCCCAGCGTGTGGCCAGGGAAATCCTTCGGCGAGGAGATGCCGGTGGACTTCAGGCAGGTCAGCTCCAACCCGCCGTGCTTGAACGGCTGGGCGATGTTGGTCAGCGGCAGCCCACGCTCGCGCGCCGCCAGCGCCGCGGCCATCCAGTCGACGATCACATCGGCGCCGCCGCCGGCGATCACCTGCTCGGGCGCGATGTCCGGGCCGCCCGGCTTGATCGTCACGTCGAGTCCGGCGTCCTTGTAGAACCCCTTGTCCTTGGCGACGTAATAGCCCGCGAACTGGGCCTGGGTGACCCATTTCAACTGCAGCGTCACCTTGTCGGCCGCCTGCGCCGCCGTCGACAGCGCCGTCATCATCACCGCGAGCCCGACGCCCGCCACCACCGTCTTCATGATTCAACCTCCGTTGTTGTCGGCCCAAAGGCCCTGGTTATTGTCTTCGTCAGCCCCGTTGCGACGGATGCCAGAAGGTCACCGCCTTCTCCACCATCGCCACGATCCCGTAGAAGGCGCTGCCCGCCAGCGCCGCCACCGTGATCTCTGCCCAGACCATGGTCAGGTCGAGCCGCCCGACCTCGGTCGAAATCCGAAACCCCATGCCGCGGATCGGCGAGCCGAAGAACTCCGCCACGATGGCGCCGATCAGCGCCAGGGTGGTGGCGATCTTCAGCCCGTTGAAGACGAAGGGCATCGCGGCTGGAAGCCGCAGCTTCATCAGGCTCTGGCCGTAGCCCGCCGACCAGGTCGCCATCAGGTCGCGCTGCATCGGATCGGCCGCCTTCAGCCCCTCGACGGTGTTCACCAGCACCGGGAAATAGACCATCACCACCACCACCGCCGCCTTCGACTGCCAGTCGAAGCCGAACCACATGACCAGGATCGGGGCGATGCCGACGATCGGCAGGGCGGCGACGAAGTTGCCCACCGGCAGCAGCCCGCGCTGCAGGAAGGGCGAGCGGTCGATCGCCACCGCGGTCAGGAAGGCCGCGCCGCAGCCGATCGCATAGCCGCTCAGCGCGCCCTTCACGAAGGTCTGCTGGAAATCCACCCACAGCACCGGCAGGTTGCCGGCGAAGCTCCGGGCGATGGCCGAGGGCGGCGGCAGGATCACCTCCGGCACCTGCAGGCCGCGCACCAGCGCCTCCCAGACGATCAGCACGACGATGCCGAACACCGCCGGGACCAGAAGCTTCACCGCGCGCGTGCCCGCCGCGCGCGACCGGGCCAGCGCCACGTTCAGCGCCCAACCGCCAAGCCAGACCAGAAGCGCCAGGGCCAGCCAGCTCATCGCTCCATCCCCATCCGCTTCAGCGTCACCGCCTGGACCGCGCCGATCGCCATCACCAGCGCCGCCGCCAACACCGAGGCCATGATCAGCGCCGACCAGATCTGGATCGTCTGGCCGTAGTAGGAGCCCGACAACAGCCGCGCGCCGAGCCCGGCCACCGCGCCGGTCGGCAGTTCGCCGACGATGGTGCCGACCAGCGCCGCCGCCGCCCCGATCTTCAGCGAGGTGAAGAAATACGGCATCGAGGCGGGCCAGCGCAGCTTCCAGAAGCTCTGCGCCCCGCTGGCGTTATAGGTGCGTAACAGGTCGATCTGCATCCGGTCCGGGCTGCGGAAGCCCTTCACCATGCCGACCACAACCGGGAAGAAGCTCAGATAGGCCGAGATCATCGCCTTGGGCAGAAGCCCGCTGACGCCGACCGAGTTCAACACCACGATGATCATCGGCGCGATCGCCAGGATCGGAATGGTCTGGCTGGCGATCGCCCAGGGCATCACCGACATGTCCATCGCCCGGTTGTGCACCACGCCCACCGCCAGCAGCACCCCCGCCGCCGTGCCGATGACGAAGCCCAGCAGCGTCGCCGAAAGCGTGACCCAGGCATGATAGATCAGGCTGCGCTTCGAGCTCGGCGCGGTCATCACCACCGTCTTCCACAGCTCCGCCGCCACCTGATGCGGCGCCGGCAGCACCGGCCGCTTCTGGCTCATCGTGTCGGCGACGAGCTGGCCGAAGCTCTGCGTGGTGCCCGCCCGCTGCGCCTGGTCGCGCGCCCATTGCGCGTTCATCGCCACCGTGCCGACATACCACAGCGCCAGAATGGCGATCACCACGGTCAGGATCGGTCCCAGGTTCCTCATCGCGCCGCCCTCCGGCCGTCGGTCGCGGTCGGTGCGAAATCGGTGCCAAATCGGTGCGTTGTCGGTGTGGACCGAACGCTGGCTTCACACATCATAGGAATGCCCCGCCCTGAGCCCCTCGCGCACCCGATGCGCCACCTCGATGAACTCCCGGGTGTCGCGGATCTCGAGCGGCCGCTCGCGCGGCAGCGGGCTTTCGATCACATCGGTGATCCGCCCGGGCCGCGGGCTCATCACCACGATCCGGGTCGAGAGATAGACCGCCTCGGGGATCGAATGGGTGACGAAGCCGATGGTCTTGCCGGTCCGCGCCCAGAGCTTCAGCAGTTCCTCGTTCAGCCGGTCGCGCACGATCTCGTCCAAGGCGCCGAAGGGCTCGTCCATCAGCAGGATATCGGCATCGAACGCCAGCGCCCGGGCAATGCTCGCCCGCTGCTGCATGCCACCCGAAAGCTGCCAGGGGAACTTCTTGCCGAAGCCGCCGAGGTCGACCAGCTCCAGCACTTTTCGAACCCTCTCCTCCTGATCGGCCCTTGAAAAGCCCATGATCTCCAGCGGGAGTTTCACATTTCCCGCAATCGTGCGCCAGGGATAGAGGCCTGCCGCCTGGAACACATAGCCATAGGCCCGCGCCCTCCGGGCGGCATCCGGGGTCATCCCGTTGACCGTCAGCACGCCTTCGGTCGGACTTTCCAGCGCCGCGACGGCGCGCAGGAAGGTGGTCTTGCCGCAGCCCGATGGGCCGATGAAGCTGACGAAATCGCCCTTGGAAATCGTCAGATTCACATCCTTCAGCGCGTGGACGGGCCCGTCTGCGGTCTGGAAGGTCAACCCGACCCCCTTGGCCTCGACGACGGGAACCGTCTCGCCTTGAGCCTTGCCCTGCGCTATCATCTCCGCCATCCGTCCATCCGCCACGGGAGGGCCTTTCCCCTTGAAATCATGCCAAAAAATACGCCCCACCGGCAGCTATGCCGGCAAGCAGGGCTTTACCTATAACGAAGGCGTCTCGGCCGAGTCGATGGGCGCCGAGGCGATTTGCATGCATCTTTTGACGATCCCGCCCGGGGGACGCGCCAAGGCCCACAAACACGCCACGCATGAGACGGCGATCTATGCCATCTCGGGCGCCACGGTGATGTATTGGGGCGAGAGGCTGGAGCATCGCATGGAAGTGTCCGAAGGGGAAATCCTTTATATTCCCAAAGACATGCCGCACCTTCCGATGAATGTCTCCGACCGTCCGGCGGTGGCCGTGATCGCCCGCACCGACCCGCATGAGCAGGAAAGCGTCGTGCTGCTGCCGGAGCTGGAGCATCTGGTTCCCTAGCCTCGCCGCTAGACGCCGCTGGCCGGAATGCCGGACCGGCTCACCGGCCGCGGCGCAGTCAGTTCCTTCCAGGTCGACAGCGCCCGGTTCACCGACCCGTTCGGCGCGCGCGCCACGAACTGGCCGTGGCCCTCGCGCGAGCTCATCGCCCCCTCGGTCACCGCGACATGGCCGCGGGTCAGCGTGAAGCGCGGCAGACCGGTCACAACTTTGCCCTCGAACACATTGTAATCGGTGGCGGATTGCTGCGACTTGGCCGAGATCGTCTTGGACGCCTTCGGATCCCAGACCACCAGATCGGCATCCGCGCCGACCAGCACCGCGCCCTTCTTCGGATAGACGTTCAGGATCTTGGCGATATTGGTCGAAGTCACGGCGACGAATTCGTTCGGCGTCAGCCGCCCGGTGTTCACCCCATGGGTCCAGAGCATCGGCATCCGATCCTCCAGCCCGCCGGTGCCGTTCGGAATCTTGGTGAAATCGCCGACCCCGAAGCGCTTCTGATCGGTGGTGAAGGCGCAGTGGTCGGTCGCCACCACCGACAGGCTGCCGGCCTGCAGCCCGGCCCAGAGACTGTCCTGATGCCGCTTGTCGCGGAACGGCGGGCTCATCACCCGGCGGGCGGCATGGTCCCAGTCCTTGTCGAAATACTCGCTCTCGTCCAGCGTCAGGTGCTGGATCAGCGGCTCGCCCCAGACCCGCTTGCCCTGCTGGCGCGCCCGCCGGATCGCCTCATGCGCCTCTTCGCAGGAGGTATGCACCACGTAGAGCGGCACGCCCGCCATATCGGCGATCATGATCGCCCGGTTGGTCGCCTCGCCCTCCACCTGCGGCGGGCGCGAATAGGCATGCGCCTCGGGGCCGGTATTGCCCTCGGCCAAGAGCCGCGCCGAAAGCTCGGCGACCACGTCGCCGTTCTCGGCATGCACCAGCGGCAGCGCCCCCAGCTCGGCGCAACGGCGGAACGAGGCGAACATCTCGTCGTCGTTCACCATCAGCGCGCCCTTGTAGGCCATGAAGTGCTTGAACGTGTTAATTCCCTGATCGACAACGGTTTTCATCTCGTTGAAAACCTGCTCGCCCCACCAGGTGATGGCCATGTGATAGGAATAGTCGCAATGCGCCCGGCCCGACTTGTTGTGCCACATGCCGAGCGCATCCAAGAGCCCCTGGCCCGGCGCCGGCAACGCGAAATCCACCACCATCGTGGTGCCGCCGGCCAGCGCCGCCCGGGTGCCAGAGTCGAAATCGTCGGCCGAATAGGTGCCCATGAAGGGCATTTCCAGATGGGTATGCGGATCGATGCCGCCGGGCATCACATAGCACCCCTTGGCATCGAGCACGCTGTCGCCCTTCAGGTTCGGGCCGATCTCGACGATCCGCCCGCCCTCGATCTTCACATCCGCGTCATAGCTCAGATCCGCCGTGACGATCGTGCCGCCCTTGATGACCGTGCTCATTATAGAACCTCCAAGCGTTATGTCGGGCCCATTTGACCGCCACGGTCAATCGGGCGGTAGTCCGGCCGTGGTACGCGCGCATGAGACGAGTTCATCGAAACGAACGTCCCGGTTGTTCAGCTTGTGCACGGGTGCATGCCCCAGTAGTTCACTCGCGGCCGACAAAAAGGCAGGCAGTGGCGTTGCTTCGTCCCTTGCAAGACCTCCTATCATGAGAGGCAAAGCAGACCATTTCTTGGGAACCCGGTCCCAGATGGCGCGCACCTCGGAATTGGTCCGGAGCAGATATGCCAGATTGTAGTTATGCACGGCATAGGGGTAATAGGGGCAATCGCGGCCGCGGTCGGGTTCCACGAACCACCGCATGTCGCCGCGCCTGCGCGCCTGGGAATAGCGCAAATATTCCATAGGCTTCTGCCCGGCGAGCGCCCGCTTCCAACTTGGGTAGAAGCGAGCGGAACGGAAATAGTCCGTATAGAGGTCAGTCCATGCCGCCATCAGAGGATTTCCGGGCTCTGCACTTAGAAACCAATTCTGCAGCACCAGGTCGGGATCCCCGTGGGAACGGAATGCGAAGAACCCGGCCTGCATTAGATCGCCTTCCAACCAGGCGCTGAGCGGTTTGCTGGGCAAAAGAGTGGCGTCGACCCACACCCCACCGTGCTCCTTGAGCATCTGGGATCGGAGCAGATCGGCTTTCACCTGCGGCGTGATCCTGCGTTGGGCCACGCCCAGCCTTGCGAGCAAGGCGGCGGCCTCCGACTCTTCAATCAACCGAAGGTCATAATCCGGATTCAACTCGCCCCACATGCTCAATATGCGCTGCACGTGACGCGGGGCGTTGCCGCGCCCCTGAAACCAAGCAGCCCATATGATTTTCGGTATACCCAAAGCATCCCCTACCGGCAGCGCGGAAACAGACTGGCACGTGGTGCAGCGTCACCCATCGGTCTCGGACTATCCAACAACTTCCGCCGTCTCCAGCACGGCGTGGAACAAGACGTCGGTGCCCGCCTTCGCCCAATCGGGCGAGATCTCCTCGGCCTCGTTA
Organism: Pseudomonadota bacterium; assembly: GCA_021813645.1. Classification (GTDB taxonomy): domain Bacteria; phylum Pseudomonadota; class Alphaproteobacteria; order Rhodobacterales; family Rhodobacteraceae; genus Solirhodobacter. The sequence continues at coordinate 7,694 of JAKAJW010000016.1, forward strand.
TGCGAAAGCCCGTCGACACAGGGGCACATGATCATCGTGGTCGGCGCCACCCGGTTGATCCAGCAGGCGTCGTGGCCCGCGCCGGACACGATATCCATGTGCGAATAGCCCAGCCGTTCCGCCGCGCCGCGCACCACCTGCACCAGCTTGGGATCGAAGGTGACCGGGTCGAAATGGCCCACCGCCTCGATTTCGCAAGCCAGGCCAAGCTCGCGCGCCACGCGATGCGCCGCCCGCTCGACCTCGGCCCGCATGGTGTCGAGTTTCAACTGGTCGGGGCTGCGGATGTCGACGGTGAAGACCGCCTGGCCGGGGATCACGTTGCGGCTGTTGGGATAGACATTCGCCTGGCCGACCGCGCCCACCGCATCGGGCTGGTGGCTCATCGCGATGTGATGGACATAGTCGATCACCCGCGCCATGCCGAGGCCCGCGTTCACCCGCATATGCATGGGGGTGGAGCCGGTATGGGCGGCCTTGCCGGTCAGCGTGATCTGCAGCCACCACAGGCCCTGGCCGTGGGTGACCACGCCGATCTCCTTGCCCTCGGCCTCGAGGATCGGCCCCTGCTCGATATGCAGCTCGAACATCGCATGCATCTTGCGGGCGCCGACCTCTTCCGCGCCGACCCAGCCGATCCGCTTCAGCTCGTCGCCGAATTTCTTGCCCTCGGCGTCCGCCCGGTCATAGGCCCAGTCGAGCTTGTGCATCCCGGCGAAGACGCCGGAGGCCAGCATCGCCGGGGCGAAGCGGGTGCCTTCCTCGTTGGTCCAGTTGGTCACCACGATCGGGTGCTTGGTCCGGATGCCCAAATCGTTCATCGTGCGGATCACTTCCAGCCCGGCGAGCACGCCCAGCACGCCGTCGTATTTGCCGCCGGTC
>JAKAJW010000062.1 GCA_021813645.1 Pseudomonadota bacterium
GGCCGACCGGATCGCGCCGGAGCATCTTCATGTCCAGGCGACTGATCTCGACGGGTGGAAAACCCATCTGAACGCCTATGGCTCGCTGTTCCTCGGAGCCGAGGCGACAGTGGCCTTCGGCGACAAGGCCTCGGGCCCGAACCACGTCCTGCCAACCTCCGGCGCAGCGCGCTACACCGGCGGGCTTTCGGTGCACAAATTCCTGCGCACCGTGACCTGGCAGCGGGTCGCCCTCGAGGCACTGCCGAAACTCGCCGAGGTCACCGCGCGGATTTCGCGGCACGAGGGCATGGAGGCCCATGCCCGCACCGCGGACATGCGGCTGACACGCGACTGATCGCGGCCGTGCTCCGCCGTTGAGGCGCCGATCCGCGCTGTCGCGGCGTCGCCCGCGCAAGAGGAACCGGCCGCGCTCGCCAAAGACGCGAGCTTCCCTGCATGGCTGCGATCTAGAGGTTGCATTTGCCACAGGCCCGCAGCGCAACCGCAGGAAATTGGGAAAATCGTTTGACCAGTCCCAGGTGGCGATGCAGTTTCACTAGGCGGCATTCCGCCGCATGCGCTCCGGGGAGGCCCGACGTCGGGCGGTGGGGCGCGATGGGAAGGGAGGAAAACCAATGGTGTCAATGACCCACGAAGGCGGACCATCGTCCTTCATGAGCCGCGAAGCGATCATCGCGGGGCCGTCCTACAATCGCTGGCTAGTCGTGCCGGCGGCGCTTTGTATCCACCTCTGCATCGGCATGGCCTATGGCTTCTCGGTCTTCTGGCTGCCGATGTCGAAGCTGATCGCCGCCCCGGCGGCAAGCTGCACGGGCATGGGCTTCATCGGAATGCTGACGACCACCAGCTGCAACTGGAGCGTCCCCGCCGAAACCCATGTGTTCGAAACATTCATTGCCATCTTGGGCATCTCCGCCGCGATTTGGGGTGGCTGGCTCGAACATGCCGGTCCGCGCAAGGCGGGCTTCATCGCTGCGCTCTGCTGGGGTGGCGGCATGGCGCTCGGTGGCTTGGGTGTCATGTGGCACCAGTTGTGGCTCTTCTACCTCGGGACCGGCGTGATCGGCGGCATCGGACAGGGGCTGGGCTACATCACGCCGGTCTCCACCCTGATCAAATGGTTCCCCGACCGCCGCGGCATGGCGACCGGCTTCGCCATCATGGGCTATGGCGGTGGGGCGATGGTTGGCGCCCCGCTCGCGGTCTGGCTGATGAAGCACTTCGCCCACGAGAATGTGCAGGGGGTCTGGGAATCGATGGTGATCCTCGGCCTGGTCTATTTCGTGGTGATGTCGATCGGCGCCTTCTCGTTCCGCGTGGCCCCGACTGGCTGGCGTCCCGAGGGTTGGACCGAAGCCGATGCGGCCAAGGCCAATGCGATGATCACCAATCGTCACGTTCACCTCGAACGGGTGATCCACACCCCGCAATTCTGGCTGATTTGGCTGGTGCTCTGCCTGAACGTTACTGCTGGCATCGGCGTGATCTCGATGGCCAGCCCGATGCTGCAGGACGTCTTCGGCCCGCATCTGCTGGCCAACGGCGGGACGGGCATGAGCCCGGAGGCGCAGAAGGCGGCCATCGTCGCCGCGGCGGCGGGTCTGGTGGGCCTCATCAGCCTGTTCAACTCGCTCGGCCGGCTGTTCTGGGCCTCGCTCAGCGACAAGATCGGCCGAAAGACGACCTATTTCGTCTTCTTCGTGCTCGGAATCGCGCTCTACGTGCTGCTGCCGACCTGGGGCCACATGGGGATCGCGGCGCTGTTTGTGCTGTCGATCTGCATCATCCTGACCATGTATGGCGGCGGCTTCTCGACCGTGCCCGCTTATCTGGCCGACATCTTCGGCACCCAGATGGTGGGCGCGATCCATGGCCGGCTGATCACCGCCTGGTCGGTCGCCGGGATCGTCGGGCCGATGCTCATTGCCGGGGTGCGGCAGTACCAGCTCGATCATGGCGTGGCGCACAATCTGGTCTACGACCGGACGCTCTACATCATGGCCGGTCTGCTGTTCCTGGGGCTGATCTGCAACGCGTTGGTCAAGCCGGTGCATGACAAGCACTTCATGGACGAAGAAGACCTCGCCCGCGAGCGCACGCTGCAGCACGACCGCAGCGGCGGCGCGGCGGCGGCCAGCGCCGCGCGTGGCCAGTTCGGCGCGCTCGGCGCGGTGTTCTGGCTGGCGGTCGGGATCCCGTTCCTGATCGGCGTCTGGATCGCGCTCTCCAAAGGGGCTGCGCTGTTCTAGGCCGACGCGCCGGGCGGGACATGCTACCCGGCGCTCTTCGCAATTCGCCAAGCTCCGCTCGATCGGGTCGCACCCGACCGGGCGGAGGCCCTAGCTTTCCAGCCAGGTCTTGAAGGCTCCCGCCCATTCGGGATCCCAGCGCGACAAGGGCGGACGATTCTCGACGATATCGCCGGCGGCCCAGAGGATGCGCTTCTCATCCGTCGCCCGGTCGACCTCATTGTCCGGGCAGAGGATGTAGAAATCCCGCCGGTCAAGCGCGTCGAACAGGAAGTCCACCGCCTCCTCCGGCGTCCAGGCGCCCTGCGGCTTCTCCACCCGGCCATTGGCGGTGAGCGGCGTGAAGACGAAGCCCGGAATGAACAGGCGCGCCTCGACCTGGCCGCCTGCGGTGTTGCGCAGGGCGTGCTGCAACGCCTCGGTGAAAGCCTTTACGCCAGCCTTCGCGACATTGTAGGCCGGATCGCCAGGCGGCGTGGTGATGCCCTGCTTGGAGCCGGTCACCACGATCAGCCCTGGCTTGCCCGCGGCAATCATGCCCGGCGCGAAGCTCTGCGCCCCATGCACCACGCCCATCAGATTGACCGCCAGGATGCGCTCCCAGGTTCCTTCCGCATCGAAGATCGAAGAGCCGGGCTGAATGCCGGCATTCAGCATCAGCACGGCAACAGCCCCGAACCGCGCCGCCACCGCTTGCTCCAGCGCACGGATCTGCGCCGGATCGGCGACATCCACCGGCATCGCCACCCCGCCCGGCACCTCGGCCGCGGCCGCCTCGAGCCGCGGCCCCGGAAGATCGGCGAGGACTACCTGCATCCCCGCCGCGGCGAACCGTTTCGCCGCCGCCAGCCCAATGCCCGAGGCGGCACCGGTCACCAGTGCCACATTCCCCTTCGCGATTGCCGGATGCATTCACCCCTCCTGTCTAGCCACCTGTGCCAACCAGCCGAGCCCCGCTTCGGTGCGCGTGCGCGGCCGGTATTCGCAGCCCACATAGCCCGAATAACCCGCCTGGTCCAACGCGGCCAGAATGCGGAAGTCGTCGAGTTCGCCGGTGCCCGGCTCGGTCCGAGCAGGCACCGAGGCGATCTGGACATGGCCGATCCACGGTAGCAACGCATGCAGGCCGGTCAGTACGTCGCCGCGCAGGATCTGGCGGTGGTAGATATCGAACTGCAGCCGGACGTTCGGCCGGCCGAGCCGCTCGATCCGCTCCATCGTGCGGTCGAATTCGTCGAGGAAATAGCCGGGCATGTCCCGGCTGTTCAGCGGCTCCAGCAACAGGTCCAGTCCCGCCTCGCCCAGCCGATCGGCCGCCCAGGCCATCGCCTCGCTCCAAGCGTGTTCGGCCTCCGGCGCGCCTGGGGGCGCAACGCCGCTCATCACATGGAGCCGTGGCACCGATGCCGCCCGGGCATAGGCCAGCGCCCGGTCGATACTGGCCCGAAACGCCGCCCTTCGCCCCGCCAGGGCGGCCAAGCCACGCTCACCAGCCGTCCAGTCGCCGGGCGGGGCGTTGATCAGAACCACCGTTACGTCCGCGTCCGCCGCGAGGTCGGCCAGGGCCTCGGGGGGCAATTCATAGGGAAACAACACTTCCACCGCCGCGAATCCCGCCGCGCGGGCGGCCGCGAACCGTTCGGCCAGCGGCCGTTCGGTGAACAGCATCGTGAGATTGGCGGCAAAGCGCGGCATGGCCCCTCCCTGCGCCTTGCCATCGGGCGCCGGCTGGGGATGATAGCCGCCGGCGCGGGAAGCGCCAGATCTCGGGGAGGAGTGCGATGACAGTGTCGAAACCGCGTGTGGGGTTCGTCGGCGTGGGCCTGATGGGCCATGGCATGGCGAAGAATCTGGTGGAAAAGGGCTTTCCCCTCACCGTGATCGCCCACCGCAACCGCAAGCCGGTGGAAGACCTGATCGGGCGCGGCGCGGCGGAGGCCGGCAGTCTGGAGGCGCTCGCCCGTGCCAGCGACATCGTCTTCCTGTGCCTGACCGGCGCGCCGGAAGCCGAGGCCGCGGTGCGTGGCCTCGCGCCTGGCCTTGCCCGCGGCGCGACCATCGTCGACTGCTCGACCGGGGAGCCGGGAGTGACGATGCGGCTCGCCGCCGAGATGGCAGAGCGCGGCGTGGCATATGCCGACGCGCCGCTGAGCCGGACCCCGAAAGAGGCCTGGTCCGGCACACTCGACTGCATGGTGGGCGCGGCGGAAGACACATTCGCCCGGATCGAGCCGGCACTCGCCGCCTTCGCCGCCAAGATCGTCCGCGTCGGGGGTGTCGGCGACGGCCACAAGATGAAGCTGTTGAACAACTTCATCTCGCTCGGCTATGCCGCGCTTTATGCCGAGGCCCTGACCCTGGCGAAGAAAACCGGCATCCCAGTGGAGAAATTCGACAACGTCATCCGCGGCGGCCGGATGGACTGCGGCTTCTACCAGACCTTCATGGGCTATGCCCTCGAAGGCAACCGCGAGGCGCACCGGTTCACGCTGTCGAACGCCTACAAGGACCTTCGCTATGTCGAGGCGATGGCCAATGGCGTCACCATGGCCGCGCCGATGGCCTCGGCGGCGAAGAACAGCTTCGCCGGGGCGGTGGCAACCGGCGGAGGCGGGGCGGAGGACTACGTGCCGCACCTGGTCGATTTCACCGGCCGCGCCAACGGGGTCTGATATGCACGCACTCGTCATCGGCGCGGCCGGCATGATTGGCCGCAAGCTCACCGCCGAACTGCTGGGCCTTGGCGGGATCGGTGGGCGCGGCATCGACCGGCTGACCCTGGTCGATATCGTCGAGCCGGAGGTGTCGCAGTCCGAAATCCCGATCATGACGCGGGCGACTGACCTCTCCGATCCAGCCACGGCGGCCCGGCTGGTCGCCGCACGACCGGAGTTGATCTTTCATCTGGCCGCTGTCGTCTCCGGCGAGGCCGAGGCGGATTTCGACAAAGGCTATCGGATCAACCTCGATGGCACGCGCTATCTGCTGGAGGCGATCCGCGCGGAAAGTGCCAAGGCCCCCTATCGGCCGCGGCTGGTCTTCACCTCTTCGATCGCCGTCTTCGGCGCCCCCTTCCCCGAGCGGATCGGCGACGAATTCCTGACGGCGCCGCTGACCAGCTACGGCACCCAGAAGGCCATCGGCGAGCTGCTCCTGAACGACTATTCCCGGCGCGGCATCGTCGATGGCGTGGGAATCCGGCTGCCGACGGTGGTGATCCGGCCTGGCAAGCCGAACAAGGCCGCCTCGGGGTTCTTCTCCTCGATCCTGCGTGAACCCCTGGTCGGGCTCGAAGCGGTGCTGCCGGTACCGCGCGAGACACGCCACTGGTTCTGCTCGCCGAAGGCGGCGGTGGGCTTTCTCACCCATGCGGCAACGCTCGACACGGCACAGCTCGGCGCCCGGCGCTGCCTGTCCGCTCCGGGGCTGTCGGCGACGGTGGCCGAGGAGATCGCGGCGCTGGAACGGGTAGCCGGGCCAAAGGCCGTGGCGCTGATCCGCGAGGCGCCCGACGAAACCGTGGCGCGCATCGTCGCCGGCTGGCCGCAGGATTTCGACGCGCGTCGGGCGCTGGGGCTGGGGTTCAGGGCCGATGCAAGCTTCGACGCGATCATCCGCTCGCATATCGAGACCGAACTCGGCGGCCGCCTCGGCTGACCCCAGACCCCAGACCCCAGGGCCGGCGGCCGGCCCGCACCGGACAGAGGCGGTCAACTCGCTCCGAGTCCGCGCGCTCCGGCCGGCCCCAACGGGCCGGCCTGCACCATGCCTGCGTCAGACGCCGGTCGCCGCCCGGATCGCCACGGCGAGCTTCTCGACCAGCTCGCCGATCTGCGCGTCCTCGATGATGAAGGGCGGCGCCAGCAGAACGTGATCGCCCTGCCGGCCGTCGATCGTCCCCCCCATCGGATAGCAGATCAACCCGGCCTCGAAGGCCTTGGCCTTCACCTGCTTGTTGACGCCGCGCGCGGGATCGAAGGGCGCCTTGGTCTCGCGGTCGGCGACCAGCTCCAAGGCACGGAACAGACCACGGCCGCGGATATCGCCGACATGGGGGTGCTGGCCGAAGGCCGCATGCAGCGCCGCGTCGAGCTTCGCGCCCTGCGCCTGCACCTTGGCCAACAGACCGCGGCCGAGGATGGCGTCAAGTACGGCGCCAGCCGCCGCCGCGACGACCGGATGGCCCATGTAGGTATGGCCGTGCTGAAAGAAGCCCGAGCCCTGGGCAATGGCGTCACGGATCCGGTTGGAACAGAGCATGGCACCGATCGGCTGGTAGCCGGCGCCGAGCCCCTTGGCGATGGTGACGATGTCGGGCGCCACCCCATCCTGCTCACAGGCAAAGAGCGTGCCGGTGCGTCCCATGCCGCACATCACCTCGTCGAGGATCAGCAGCACGCCGTAGCGGTCGCAGATTTCGCGGATACGGGGGAAATAGCCTGGCACCGAGGCCACCGCGCCGAGGGTGGCGCCCACCACCGGTTCGGCGACGAATGCCATCACCGTCTCGGGGCCGAGACGCAGGATCTCGGTCTCCAGTTCGTCGGCGACGCGGCGGCCATAGGCTTCCTCGGTCTCGCCTTCGGCCTGGCCGCGATAAGCGTAGCAGGGGGCGATATGCGAGGTCTCCACCAGCATGGGCGCGAAGGGCTGGCGCCGCCAGGCATTGCCACCGGTGGCCAAGGCTCCGAGTGTATTGCCGTGGTAGCTTTGCCGGCGGGCGATGATGCGGTGGCGCCCCGGTTGGCCGATCTCCAGGAAATACTGGCGGGCAAGCTTCAGCGCCGCCTCAACCGCCTCGGATCCGCCAGACAGCAGATAGACCCATTCGATGCCTGCTGGCGCATGGGCCGCGAGCCTGTCAGCCAGGCTTTCGGCGGCCTCGGTGGTGAAGAAGCCGGTATGGGCGAAGGCGAGCCTGTCCAGTTGGGCATGGATCGCCGCCCGCACCTCGGGATCGGAATGGCCAAGGCACGAGACCGCCGCGCCGCCCGAACCGTCGAGATAGCGCTTGCCGGCGGCATCGATCAGATAGCAGCCCTCGCCGCGGACTGCGGTGGGCAATACCTGGCCGGTGCTCCGACCGAAGACATGACTGGCCATTACCCCTCCTGACGTCAGTCCAATGCGACCCATTTACCATCTGCCGCCGAAGAGGCCAGACAAGCCGCGACAAAGCGCATTCCCTCAAGGCCTTCCTCGATCCCCGCGACCGGGCAGCCGTCGCGGTTTCCCTTGCGGATCGCCGCGGCGATATCGGCATAGATCGTGGCGAAACCTTCCAGATAGCCTTCCGGATGGCCGGCGGGCACCCGGCCCGCCGCAGCTGGGCCGGTCCCGGCACCGCCGCGGGTCAACAGCCGCTTCGGCTCACCAAAGCGGGTGAACCAGAGCTTGTTCGGCTCTTCCTGCGCCCAGTCGAGCCCACCCTCATCGCCGTAGAGCCGGAGCCGGAGTCCGTTCTCATGCCCGACGGCGACTTGGCTCGCCCAGAGCCGGCCCTTGGCCCCGCCCTTGAAGCGGATCTGCGCGGCGGCATTGTCATCGACGCGACGGCCAGGCACGAAGCTCGTCACTTCGGCCGAGAGCGCCTGCGGCGCCAAGCCCGACACGAAACGCACCAGATTCCAGGCATGGGTGCCGATATCGCCGAGCGCGCCGGCGCCGGCGCGCGCGGGATCGGTGCGCCAGTCGGCCTGCTTGCTGGCCACCGGCCGGGCGAGCCAATCCTGCACATATTCGACCTCCACCAACCGCAGCCGCCCAAGCGCCCCGGCGTCGACCATCGCGCGGGCCTCGCGAACCATCGGCGCGCCCGGATAGTTGTGGGTCAGAAAGAACATCGCCCGAGAGGCGGCCGTCGCGGCGGCGATCTCATCCGCCTGCGCCAGCGTGGCGGCCAACGGCTTGTCGCAGATCACATGGATGCCGGCCTTGAGGAAGGCGACCGCCGGCCCGGCGTGCAGGTGGTTCGGCGTTACCACGGCCACGGCCTCGACCCCATCCGACCGCGCCGCCTCGGCCGTCGCCATTTCTGCCCAACTCGCATAGCTGCGGTCAAGCCCCAGGTCCGCCGCCGAAGCCGCCGCCCGCGCCGGATCAGCGGAAAGGGCGCCCGCCACCAAAGCGAACTGGCCATCGAGCCGGGCCGCGATGCGATGAACGGCGCCGATGAAGGCGCCTTGACCGCCCCCCACCATGCCGAGCCTGATCTGTCGCATTGCCGCTTCCCCCTGATTGCCGGGCCGAGCTTCGCCGAGACGCGGGCGGTGTCAACCTCAGCCG
>JAKAJW010000361.1 GCA_021813645.1 Pseudomonadota bacterium
ATATGGCGGGCAGCTACATGCTTCCCGGCTTCGCCTTCAAGCGCGACTTCGGCAACAAGGTTTCGGCGGCGCTGATCTACGATCAGCCGTTCGGCGCCAAGGTGAATTATCCGGCCGCCACCTCGCTGCCGGCCTATTTCGCCGCCGGCGCGACCGCGACGCTCAGCACCAACGCGCTGACCGGCCTCGTCCGCTACAAGATCGACGACAATTTCAGCGTCTACGGCGGCGCCCGTTGGCAGACCATGCGCGAGAAGGTCGGCAGCCTGCCGCTGAATACGACGACGGCCTACAGCGCCCAGGGCGCCAACAAGGGTGCCTTCGGCTATGTGGTCGGCGTCGCCTATGAGAAACCCGAGATCGCGCTGCGCGTGGCGCTGACCTACAACTCGAAGATCTCCTATAGCGTGCCGACCCGGGAATACCTGAACGGGGCGCTGTCGGGCAGTTCGACGACGCAGATCGACACGCCGCAGTCGATCAACCTCGACGCCCAGACCGGCATCAACCCGACCACGCTGGTGTTCGGCTCGATCCGCTGGGTGGACTGGAAGAACTTCGCCATCGCGCCGCAGCTCTATAAAAGCCTGACCAAGGGCGGCTCGCTGGTCTCCTACCACGACAACACGATCACCTATACGCTCGGCGTCGGGCACAAGTTCTCCGACCAGTGGTCCGGCGCGGTTTCGGTGAGCTACGAACCGAAAGTGGGCGGCTTCGCCTCGAACCTCGGGCCGACCGATGGCAAGGCCAGCATCGGGCTGGGCGCCACCTATACGGTGAACCCGAATGTGAAGATCACGGCCGGGGTGAGCTACATCCAGATCGGCTCGGCGCAGACCACGCTGAACAACACCAGCGCCGCCTCGAACTTCTCGGGCAACCACGCGGTGGCGGCCGGGGTGAAGGTCGGCTTTACCTTCTGACCAGGCATGCTAAGTCCTGCAAGGCCCCGCCCTACGGCGGGGCCTTTTTACGTTTGGCGGCCACTCGGCGCAGGTTTCGGGTCGCCGGCCCCGCCGGCCTGGGGCAAGGGAGACGCATGTTGGAACAGAAGACCCTTTCCCCCCGGGCCTGGACCGAACTCTTCGGCCTCGCCCTGATCTGGGGCGGCAGCTTCCTGTCGATCCGCCTCGCGCTTGACGGCGCCGGCGTCTTCACCACCGTGGCGTTCCGCATCCTCGGCGCGGCGGTGGTGCTGTGGATCTACGTCCTGGCCCGCCGCATCGCGCTGCCGCGCGACGCCCGGACCTGGTTCGCGCTGCTGGTGATGGGGCTTCTGAACAACGCCCTGCCCTTTTCGCTCATCACCTGGGGCGAGCTGCGGATCCCCTCCGGCCTCGCCGCGATCCTGAACGCGGCGACCGCCATCCTCGGCGTGCTGGTCGCCGCCATCGTGTTCCGCGACGAGCGGCTGCAGGCCCGCAAGGCCCTGGGCGTCGGCCTGGGCTTCGCCGGCGTCGCCACGGTGATCGGCCTCGACGCGCTGGAGGGCTTCGACCTCACCTCGCTCGCCCAACTCGCCGTGCTTGGCGCGGCCTGTTCCTACGCGCTCTCCGCCGCCTGGGCGCGGCATGCGCTGAAGGGGTTGACGCCGCAGCTCGCCGCCGCCGGCATGCTCACCACTGCCGCGCTGGTGATGGTGCCGCTTGCCCTCGTCACCGAGGGCGTGCCGAGCTTCCGCTACCGCCCCGAGGTCTGGGCCGCGCTGATCTATCTCGCCTTCTTCGCCACCGCGATCGCCTATTTGCTCTACTACCGCGTGCTCGGCATGGCGGGGGCCGGCAATGTCAGCCTCGTCACCTTGCTCGTGGCGCCGATCGCCATCCTGCTCGGCGCGCTGATCCTGGGCGAGGCGCTGCCGCCCGCCGCCTATCTGGGCTTCGCGTTGCTGGCCCTTGGGCTTCTGACCATCGACGGCCGCGTGTTCCGCCGGTTCGCCCGCAAGCGCCCGGAACCGCAAGAAACCGCGTGAAGTTTCTGCCGCAAGCGGCTAGGCATCGGGTTCCAGGCGGGGTCCAGGCGGGAGGCGGCACGATGCTCTACGAGACCGCAAAGGCATGGCGCGCGGCGCAGGCGCGGCATGTGCTCTTGTTCGGCATGTCGGGGCTCGGCAAGACCCATGTCTCCAACCTGCTGCGCGAGGCCGGGGGCTGGTTCCACTATTCCGTCGATTACCGGATCGGCACGCGCTACATGGGCGAGCTGATCGCCGACAACTTCAAGCGCGAGGCGATGAAGGTGCCGCTCCTGCGCGAGCTGCTGCTGTCGGATTCGGTCTACATCGCCTCCAACATCACCTTCGACAACCTGGCGCCGCTGTCCACCTATCTCGGCAAGCCAGGCGATCCCGCCAAGGGCGGCCTGCCCTTCGCCGAATATTTGCGCCGGCAGGAACAGCACCGCGCCGCCGAGATCTCCGCCCTGCTCGACACCCCGCATTTCATCGAACGGGCGCAAAGCATCTACGGCTACAGCCATTTCGTCTGCGACTCCGGCGGTTCGATCTGCGAGGTGGTGGACCCCGACGACCCTGACGACCCGGTGATGACCGCGCTGTCGCAGAACCTCCTGCTGGTCTGGATCCAGGGCAGCGAGGCCAATACCGACGCGCTGATCCGCCGGTTCGACCGGGCGCCGAAGCCGATGTATTACCCGCCCGACTACCTCAAGGAGATCTGGGCGCGCTACCTCGACGAAAACCGCCTGACCGAGGCCGAGGTCGATCCCGACGCCTTCCTGCGCTGGGGCTACGCCCGGCTCCTTGCCCATCGCCAGCCGCGCTATGCCGCGATGGCGCGCTGGGGCGTCACCGTGACCGCCGAGGAGGTCGCCGCCGTCCGCACCGCCGACGATCTGATCGCGCTCGTCGCCCAGGCCCTTGAGCGGCGCTGAGCCGCGCCCTACCTCCGCTGCCGGAACCCGGAGACCGCAATGCCCATCACCCTGCCCGAAACCCTGCCCGCCTACGACATCCTGGCCAAGGAAGGCGTGATGGTGATGTCGGAGACCCGTGCCGCCCGGCAGGACATCCGCCCGCTGCGCATCGGCCTACTGAACCTGATGCCGAAGAAGATCCAGACCGAGACGCAATTCGCCCGGCTGATCGGTTCCACGCCCTTGCAGATCGAGCTCAGCCTGATCCGGATGACCGAGCATCAGCCGAAGAACACCGCGCCCGAGCATATGGACGCCTTCTACCACCCGTTCCAGGCGGTGAAGGGCGAGAAATTCGACGGGTTCATCATCACCGGCGCGCCGGTCGAGCATCTGCCCTTCGAAGAGGTCTCGTACTGGGACGAGCTGCGCGAGGTGATGGACTGGACCCAGACCAATGTGCATTCCACCTTCGGCGTCTGCTGGGGCGGCATGGCGATGGCCTGGCACTTCCACCGCGTGCCCAAGCATATGCTGGACCACAAGGCCTTCGGCTGCTTCCGTCACCAGAACCTCGCCCCCGCCTCGCCCTTCCTGCGCGGCTTCTCGGACGATTTCGTGATGCCGGTCAGCCGCTGGACCGAGATGCGCCAGGAGGACATCGACCGGGTGCCGGGGCTCACCACGCTCTTGACCTCGCGCGACACCGGTCCCTGCCTGGTCGACGATCCCGACCACCGCGCGCTCTACATCATCAATCACCTGGAATATGATTCCGGCACGCTGAAAGAGGAATACGACCGCGACATCGCCAACGGCACGCCGATCAACGTGCCGGCCAACTACTATCCCGATGACGATCCCGCGAGGGCGCCGTTGAACCGCTGGCGCAGCCACGCCCATCTTCTCTACGGTAACTGGATCAACGAGATCTACCAGACGACGCCCTATCACCTCGAAGAGATTGGCACCGCTTGAGCTTCTCCTGATCGGCGCCGCCACCAGCGGTCTCACCGGCGCGACGACGCGCCGGATGCGCCGACGTGAGGCCCAGGCGGCGCGCGACTTCCCGCCCATCGGCCGCTTCGTCACCGTCGAGGGGCGCCGCGTCCATGCGGTGATCGAAGGCCTCGGCCCCGATCTCGTCCTGCTGCACGGCGCCTCCGGCAATGCGCGCGAATTCACCTTCGGCCTGATCGACCGGCTGAAGGCCGACTTCCGTGTGACCGCCTTCGACCGGCCCGGCCTCGGCTGGTCCGACGCCTTGCCCGACGGCGACGACCCGCGCGCCCAAGCCCGCCTCTTGCAGGCCGCGGCCCGCCAGCTCGGGCTCGAGCGGCCGATGGTGCTCGGCCAGAGCTATGGCGGCGCGGTGGCGCTCGCCTGGGCGCTGAGCGCGCCGCAAACTCCGGCGCTTACGCTGGTGTCGCCGGCGGCGATGCCCTGGTCGGGCAACCTCGCCCCCTGGTATCGCATCACTGCTCATCCGGTCGGCGCGCGCACCGTGATCCCGCTGGTCGCCGCCTATGCCAGCCAGCGTCGGGTGGCCGCCACCATCGAGGAGATCTTCGCCCCCGAGCCGGTGCCGGCCGGCTATGCCGCCCACATTGGCGCCGCGCTCGCCTTGCGGCCTGCCACGCTGCGCGAGAACGTTCGGCAGGTGAACGGCCTCCTGCCGCATATCCGCGCCATGGCCAGGCTCTATCCGCGGCTCGCGCTGCCGGTCGAGCTGTTGCACGGCAGCGCCGATACGATCGTGCCGGCCGAGGTTCATGCCGAACCGCTCGCCCGGCTTCTGCCCGCCGCCGTGCTGACCCGGTTGCCCGGCGCCGGCCACATGCCGCATCACACCCGGCCCGATGCGGTGGTCGCCGCCATCCACCGCGCCGCCGCCCGCGCCGGATTGCACTAGCCGCCGGGTTCGCGATACTGGGGCAAGTTGTGCAATGGACCCTGCGAGGTGGCAGATGGAGCTTCCGTTCGACGGCGCGATCTCGAAATACCTGAAGGACGAGGCGCCCGATCACATTCGCAAGGCGATCGAGAAGGCCGACAAGAACGACATCTCCTCGAAATCCTACCCCTACCGGGAGGAGATGAAGACGAAGGACTATGACGAGCACATGGACCGGCTGCAGATCGAGCTGGCCAAGCTGCAAGCGCATATCCGCCAGACCGGCCGGCGCCTTGTCGTCCTGTTCGAGGGCCGCGACGCCGCCGGCAAGGGCAGCACGATCCGCCGGGTGAACGAGAACCTGAACCCGCGCCTCTGCACCGTCGCCGCGCTGGCGAAGCCGACCGACCGGGAAAGCCGCGAGTGGTATTTCCAGCGCTACATCGAATGGCTGCCGGCCGGCGGCGAGATCACCCTGTTCGACCGCTCCTGGTATAACCGCGGCATCGTCGAGAAGGTGTTCGGCTTCTGCACCGACCCGCAGCGCGAACACTTCTTCTTCCAGCTGCCGCAGTTCGAGGCCATGCTGATCGACGAGGGCATCGTGCTGGTCAAGCTCTGGCTCTCGGTCGACCGCGCCGAGCAGCTCAAGCGGTTCCTCGACCGCGAACGCGACCCGCTGAAGCAGTGGAAGCTGTCCGAGATCGACATCGAGGGGCTGAAGCGCTGGGACGCCTATACCGCCGCCATCGAGGAAACCCTGAAACGCTCGCACAGCCTGACCGCGCCCTGGACGGTGATCCTGTCCGACGACAAGAAGCGCGCCCGCATCGCCGCGATCCAGACCATCCTCGGCCGGTTCGACTACAAGGGCAAGGATCCGGCGGCGATCGGCGCGATCGACCCGACGATCTGCGGGGGCCCGGACCTCCTGAATGGCTAAAGCCGGCTACCATCACGGCAATCTGCGCCAGGCCCTGGTCGAGGCGACGCTGCAGTTGATCACCGAGAAGGGGCCGCAGGGCTTCACCCTATCGGAGGCGGCGAAGGCAGCCGGCGTCACCCCAGCCGCCGTCTACCGCCATTTCGCCGGCCGCGACGATCTGATCGCCGAGGCCGCCCGCCAGGGCTACGAGATCTTCGCCGGCCTGATGGAATACGCCTACAACGACGGCCAGCCCTCGGCCCTGGCCGCCTTCGAGGCGACCGGGCGGGCCTATCTCGCCTTCGCCCGCCGCTATCCCGGCCATTACATGGCGATGTTCGAAAGCGGCCTGTCGGTGAACGCAAACCCGGCGCTGGCCGCCGTCGCCGGCCGCGCCCGCGCGGTGCTGGAACAGGCCGCGGCGCGGCTCTCCGAACATATGCCGCCGGGCCGCCGGCCGCCGGCCTCGATGGTATCGGCGCATATCTGGGCGATGAGCCATGGCGTGGTCGAGCTCTTCACCCGTGGCGCCCCCGGCAGCCGGGCGCCCTTCCCGCCCGAAGAACTGCTCGAGACAGGGATCGGCATCTATCTGCGCGGCCTCGGCCTGCTGCCGCCGGACGGCTGAGCCGGCCGCGGTGGCGCCGGTGGTCGGGCTTGGGCGGAGTTAGCTGCGCTTATCCAATCCGAAAGGTTTTTGGTCGCATAAGGGCGAGGCGGATGCATATCCGGCCCGCGACCACAGGTGATGACCGCATGTCCATCAAATCCAAGATATTTGCCATTCTGATCGGCTCGCTGCTCCTGGCCTGGGGCGGCATCTTTGTCACGATGGCCGATCTGATCGCCCAAGGGGGTAGCCTCGAAAGCAGCGCCCGCAAGTCCGCCACCATCTCGCGCGACAATATCCCGCTGCTCATCACCATCGCGGACATCAAGACGGATGTGATCCAGGTCCAACAATGGCTGTCGGACATCTCGGCGACCCGCGGCATGCCGGGCTTCGATGACGGTTTCGCCGAGGCGGAGAACTACGCCCAGAAGTTCGAGCAGGATGTGAAAAAGGCCCGGCAATATGCGACCGAGGAGAACTTCGCGCCGGTGCTGGAGGCGCTGAAAAAGATCCAGGCCGCTTTTCCCGCCTACTACCAGGGCGGCAAGGCGATGGCTCAGGCCTATATTGACGGCGGCCCGGACAGCGGCAACGCCCAGATGGAGAAATTCGACGCGGTGGCCGAGGTGATGGGCAAGGCAACCGACGAATTGGTGAGCTCCGTCGAGGCGCGCACCCGCAAGGCGATGGACGATCTGGCCACGGTGTCGGAACGGCTCCGGCAGGCCAACGCCGCCCTGATCCGCCGGGTGGCGGGCTTCTCCGTCGCCGCCTCGATTCTCACCTTCTTTGGCGTCTTCTATCTCTTCCGCATGCTCACCGGCAGCTTCCGCGTGCTGAACGAGGATGTGCAGGCCGTGATGGACCCGGGCTCGAAGGCGCCGTTGCGGCTCGACCCGAACCGGCAGGACGAATTCGGCGTCGTCGCCCGCGCGCTCGCCGCCTTCCGCAAAAGCCTGGCCGCCGGCCGCGAGCAGGAGGCCCGCATCCGCGCCGCCGCCGCCACGGAGGAACAGCGCAAGATCGAGGCGGAGCGGGCCCGCATCGAACAGGCCGAGGCCGAGGCGAAGCAGGCCGCCGCGCGCGAGGCCGAGAGTCGCGCCCTGCATGAGCGGGAGCGTCGCGCCATGGACGAGATCGCCGAGGTGGTCTCGGCCTGCGCGGCGGGCGATTTCTCCCGCCGGCTGCGCACCGACGACAAGTCCGGCGTGCTGGCCGAGCTCTGCAGCGGGGTGAACAAGATCGGCGAGGCGACGAATGCCGGGCTCGGCGCCGTCGGCAACGCGCTCGACCATCTCGCCCGCGGCGATCTGGCCCATCGCATGCCCGAAAGCTTCCAGGGCGTCTTCGCCGAGATCGCCACGACGATGAACGCCACCGCGCTAAGCCTGTCGCAGACCCTGGGCAGCATCACCCTTTCGGCCACCTCCGTCGACGGCTCGGCCCGCAACATTGCCGCCGCGACCGACGACCTGTCCCGCCGGGCCGAACGCAATGCCGCGATGCTCGAGGATACCGCCGGTTCGCTGACGCAGATGTCGGCCGCGGTGCGCCAGGCCGCCACCTCGGCCGAAACCGCCCGCGCCGAGGTCGAGGTGATTTCGCGCAAGGCCACCAGCGGTCACGAGGTGGTCAGCCGGGCGGTCTCGGCGATGGCCGAAATCCAGGCCTCGTCAGACGCGATCGGCAAAATCCTCCAGGTCATCGACGAAATCGCCTTCCAGACCAACTTGCTCGCCCTCAACGCCGGCGTCGAGGCGGCCCGCGCCGGCGACGCCGGCCGCGGCTTCGCCGTCGTCGCCTCCGAGGTGCGCGCCCTGGCGCAGCGGTCCTCGGACGCGGCGCGCGAGATCGCCGAACTGATCGAGACCTCGGGCAGCAACGTCAGCCGCGGCGTCGAACTGGTGCATGACTCCGGCCAGGCGCTGCAGGAGATTGTCTCCGGCGTCGACGGAGTCACGAAACGGATCCGCGACATCGTCACGGCCGCCACCGAGACGGCGAACCGGATCGGCGGCATCTCCAGCGCGACGATCGAACTCGACAGCGCGACCAAGCAAAGCGCCGCCGTGTTCGATCAGACCAATGATGCCGTCCGTTCGCTGCAGGGCGAGGCCGAGGCACTGGCCCGCACGGTGGCCACCTTCACCCTGGCTGCAGAGCCCGGATCCCGATCCGCGGCGTCGCGCCGCCGGACCG
>JAKAJW010000274.1 GCA_021813645.1 Pseudomonadota bacterium
CCACCGCCTCCTGACGGGCCAGCGGGTCGTCGGCCACCGCGAGCTCCACCGCCTCCAGCCGCTTTACCTCGTCGCGCAGGCGGGCGGCTTCCTCGAACTCGAGGTTCTCGGCCGCCTTGCGCATCTGCAGGCGCAGAGCGTCGAGATGGGCGGCGAGGTTCTGGCCGACCATCGGCTTTTCGACCTTGGCGGTGACGCGCGACTGGTCGGTGTCGCCCTGCCAGAGCCCGGCCAGCACATCCTCGACGTTCTTCTTCACCGTCGTCGGCGTGATGCCATGCGCGGCGTTATAGGCGATCTGCTTGGCGCGGCGGCGTTCGGTTTCCTTCAGCGCGCGTTCCATCGAGCCGGTGACGCGGTCGGCATACATGATGACGCGACCCTCGGCGTTGCGGGCGGCGCGGCCGATGGTCTGGATCAGCGAGGTTTCCGAGCGCAGGAAACCCTCCTTGTCGGCGTCGAGGATGGCGACCAGGCCGCATTCCGGAATGTCGAGCCCCTCGCGCAGCAGGTTGATGCCGACCAGCACGTCGAAGGCGCCAAGCCGCAGGTCGCGCAGGATCTCGATGCGTTCCAGCGTGTCGATGTCGGAATGCATGTAGCGGATGCGGATGCCTTGTTCGTGCAGGTATTCGGTGAGGTCCTCGGCCATGCGCTTGGTCAGCGTGGTGACTAGGGTGCGGTAGCCGGCGGCGGCGACGCGGCGGACCTCGTCCAGCAGATCGTCCACCTGCATCTCCACCGGGCGGATTTCCACCTGCGGGTCCAGCAGGCCGGTGGGGCGGATCACCTGTTCGGTGAAGACGCCGCCGGTCTGCTCCAGTTCCCAGGCCGCCGGGGTGGCGGAGACGAAGACCGACTGCGGCCGCATGGCGTCCCATTCCTCGAACTTCAGCGGCCGGTTGTCCATGCAGGAGGGTAGCCGGAAGCCGTGTTCGGCGAGGGTGTATTTGCGCCGGTAGTCGCCGCGATACATGCCGCCGATCTGCGGCACCGTCACATGGCTTTCGTCGGCGAAGACGATGGCGTTGTCGGGGATGAATTCGAACAGCGTCGGCGGCGGCTCGCCCGGGGCGCGGCCGGTGAGGTAGCGCGAATAGTTCTCGATCCCGTTGCAGACGCCGGTGGCCTCCAGCATCTCGAGGTCGAAGTTGGTGCGCTGTTCGAGGCGCTGGGCCTCCAGCAGCTTGCCCTCGTCGGTGAGCTGCTTCAGGCGCTGGGCAAGCTCCAGCTTGATGCCCTTGATCGCCTGCTGCATCGTCGGGCGCGGGGTGACGTAGTGCGAATTGGCGTAGATGCGGATCTGCTTGAAGCTGTCGGTCTTCGCCCCGGTGAGCGGATCGAACTCGGTGATCGCCTCCAGTTCGGGGCCGAAGAAGGAGAACCGCCAGGCGCGGTCTTCAAGGTGGGCGGGCCAGACCTCGACGGTGTCGCCGCGCACCCGGAAGCTGCCGCGGGCGAAGGCGGCGTCGTTGCGGCGGTACTGCTGGGCGACGAGTTCGGCGAGGAAGCCGCGCTGGTCGTACATCTCGCCCACGACGAGATCCTGGGTCATCGCGGAATAGGTCTCGACCGAGCCGATGCCGTAGATGCAGGAGACCGAGGCGACGATGATGACGTCGTCGCGTTCCAGAAGCGCCCGGGTGGCCGAGTGGCGCATCCGGTCGATCTGCTCGTTGATCTGGGATTCCTTCTCGATGTAGGTGTCCGAGCGCGGCACATAGGCCTCGGGCTGGTAGTAGTCGTAGTAGCTGACGAAATATTCCACCGCGTTGTCGGGGAAGAAGCCCTTGAACTCGCCGTAGAGCTGGGCGGCCAGCGTCTTGTTGGGCGCCAGGATGATCGCCGGGCGCTGGGTTTCCTCGATCACCTTGGCCATGGTGAAGGTCTTGCCGGTGCCGGTGGCGCCGAGGAGCACCTGGTCGCGGTCGCCGGCCTGCACGCCGGCGGCAAGCTCGGCGATCGCCGTGGGCTGGTCGCCCGCGGGTTGGAACGGGGTCTGCATCACGAAGCGCCGGCCGCCTTCCAGCTTCGGCCGGGTCAGCACATCCGGGCGCGCGACGGGGGCGTTGGTGTTGTTGTGCGGCATCGGGCGACTCCTGGCGGGCCGGTTCAGATTTGATCTGTTTTTGTTCCGGTTCAAGCCTTGCCGGCGCCGAACGCCGGAGATGACGGTTCGGTGACGGTCTTGCAAAGCTTTCGTGACAGCGCGAAGCTGGGCGAAAGCCCGGGCCAACCGGGCGCAACGAGGCGGCGATGGAACAGGCTTTCCCGGGCAATCTCCTTCTTTTTCACCTGATCAACGCGACCGCAAGCCCGAACCCGCTGTTGCGGGCGCTGGCGGTGTTCTGCGCCTCGGATCTGGTCTGGCTGCTGCTGGCGGCGCTGGCCGGGCTGTGGCTGGCCGGCACGGCCGAGATGCGGTTCCGGCTGCTGCTGGCCGGGCTGAGCGCGGCGCTGGGGCTGGCGGCCAACGCGGCGCTGGGCGGCCTGCTGGCCACGCCGCGGCCGTTCATGGCGGGGCTCGGGCATCTCCTGATCCATCATGCCGCCGATGCCTCCTTCCCGAGCGACCACGGCACGCTGTTCTGGACGATCGGGCTGGCGCTGGGCGCGCGCGGGCCGTTGACGCGCTTCGGTTCGGCGGTGCGCTGGGCCGGGCTGGCGGTGGCCTGGGGTCGGGTCTATCTGGGCGTGCACTACCCGCTCGACTTCCTCGGCGCCTTCGCGATGGCCTTCGGGGCGGTGGTGCTGGTGCTGCGGCAGGAGCCGCGTCTGATGCCGCTGGCCCTGACGTTGGAGCGGCTGCGGGCCGCGCTGCCCGGCCTGTTGCCGTGGCGGCAGTGAAGCAAGGGTTAACCAAGCTTATACAACTTTAGGTATTTTGGTGAACCTGGGGCTCATGTTATGCTTGTCGGACCCAGGGGGCGGGCGTAAAGTCGGTCGGCAAGCAGCAGAAGGTTGCCGGCTGGGGGCCACACCCACCCCACCCCTCGCTCCCAAGCGCCCGGTCGGCAACCGGCTGTTGCGAAGCGTCGCAAGTTGCGGTGATCTCCCGATTTTTCAACTTCATTGACGGCAGCCGCCGGCCGCGCCGCCTGCGGTGCCGGTGCGGTTGTCGCTGCGTCCGGTTGGGCGGCGCGACTCGCCGCGCCGAATTCGGTGGGGGCCGCCGTGGAGGCCGATCGGCCGGCCGCCGCGCGCCAGGCCGTGGCTGCGGCGCGGGCGCGGACCACCGGGCCCGACAGGTTGCTGCCGACGCGCGGACGGGGACGGTGCGGACGGGGACGGCGCAGAAGGGCTTGGCTGCGGGCGTCCCGGCCCGTTTTCGCAGTGTGCCCTCCCTGTGCGCCCCTGTGTGCCCCTGGGTGCCCCTGTGCGCGGCTATGCGGCTCGCCTGCGCGCCCCGCTGTGGATCCCCGGGGCGGCCCCCAGCGCGCCGCTTCCGCGCCGCGCTCTCGCGCTGCCCGCGCGGACCCTTTGGCGCCCCGGCGCGCCGCCCGTGCGCACCCCCTTGCACCCCGCCGCGGCTTCCCCGATAACGAGGCCGTTCCGAACGGAGATGTCTATGCCCGCGCGCATTTACCAGCCCGCCAAGACGGCCATGCAATCCGGCACTGCGAAGACCCATCTCTGGGTGCTCGATTTCGATCCCGCCGCGCCGCGCGAACTCGACCCGCTGATGGGCTGGACCGGGTCCGACGACACCCAGACCCAGGTCCGGCTGCGCTTCGAGACCCGCGAGGAGGCCGAGGCCTATGCCCGCGAGAAGGGGCTCGACTATGTCGTGGTCGAGCCGAAGCCGCGCAAGCCGATCATCCGGCCGCGCGGCTATGGCGAGAACTTCGCCACCGAACGGCGCGGCGCCTGGACGCATTGAGCGCCGCCGTGATGGACGCGGCGCCGGAGATCCGCCCCGACGACCCGACCTCGGCCGATGTGGCGCCGCTGCTGGAGCGGCACCTGCGGATGATGTGGGACACCTCGCCGCCGGAATCGGTGCATGCGCTGGACGCCGGCGAGTTGGCCCAACCGGGCGTGCAGTTCTTCACCCTGCGCGCGGGTGGGCAGGTGCTGGGCATGGGCGCGGTCAAGCAACTCTCGGGTCCCGAGGGCGAGATCAAGTCGATGCATATCCTGGCCGAGGCGCGCGGGCGTGGGCTGGCGCGGGCGATGGTGGATCATCTGATCGGCGTGGCGCGCGCCGCCGGCTGGGAGCGGCTGAACCTGGAAACCGGAACGGAGCCCGCCTTCGCGCCGGCGCGGGCGCTCTACGCGCGGGCGGGTTTCGTCGAATGCGGGCCGTTCGAGGACTATGTGCTCGACCCCAATTCGATGTTCATGACGCTGGCGCTGTAGGCCGGCCGCCTCAGCCCGGCGCGGTGACGACGATCGCGCCACGGTCGGTGGCGACAACCGTATGTTCGTATTGCACGACCGGCGCGCATGGCTCGCTGTAGAGCGTCCAGCCGTCCGCGCCGCCATTGGCCCAGAGCGCGCCGGTGGACAGGAACGGCTCGACCGTCAGCACCAGCCCACGGGTGATCCGCCGTCGGTCACCCCGGGTCGGCCAGGTCGCGATCTCGCCGGGGTCTTCGTGCAGCGACCGGCCGACGCCGTGGCTGGCGAGGTTGCGGATCAGCGTGTAGCCCCGATCTTCGGCGAAGCGCCCGATCGCCTGGCCGATCGCGGCCAAGGGCCGGCCGCTGGCAACCTGGGCGATGCCGATCCGCGTCGCCTTCCGGCCGTCGCGGCAGAGCCGGTCCAGCAGCGGCCGCACCGGTGCCATCCGATAGGTGGCGCCGGTATCGGCGAAATAACCCCGCTTCGAGGCCGAGACGTCGATGTTCACCAGGTCGCCCGGCGCGAGCACCCGATCCCCAGGAACACCGTGGGCGATCTCCTCGTTGACGCTGATGCAGGTCGCTCCGGGAAAGGCATAGGTGGATTCCGGCGCCGGTATCGCCCCCTCGCGCTCCAGCAGTTCGCGGCCGATCCCATCCAGCTCGCGGGTCGTCATCCCCGGCTCCATCGCCTTCGCCATCGCCTGCATCGTTTCGGCGACGATCCGGCCGATCGCCTTTAGCCCCTCCAGCTCGTCCTCGTTGGTGACGGTCATGGCCGGGCGCCTCAGCCGTCGACCGGGCGCGGCCGGCCCTCGGGGTCGATCGCGACATAGGTGAAGGTGGCCTCGGTCACCTTCTCGCGGGCGCCGACGCGGTCGCGCAGCACCCAGGCCTCGATCGGGATCGCCATCGAGCTGCGGCCGACGCGAGAGACATGGCCGTAGATCGACAGCACGTCGCCGACCCGCACCGGGCGGATGAACTTCATCGCGTCGATCGCCACGGTGGCGACCCGGCCGCGGGCGCGGGCGCCGGCGACGATGCCGGCGGCGATGTCCATCTGGCTGAGCACCCAGCCGCCGAAGATGTCGCCGTTCACGTTCACATCGGCCGGCATGGCGAGGGTGCGCAGCACGGGTTCGCCGGTGGGGGGCTGTTCGGTCATCGCGGATCTCCTTGTCGCGGAGGACGATACCGGCGCGGCGGCGGCAGGCAAGCGCGCTTCGCAAGTTTGCAATTTCCAGTTTGGATTTGCAGATAACTTTGCAAATTTTCCGAATTCCGCTTTATGCAGTTGCAGCATGGCGATAGGCTTGCGGCGGTTCGAGGCTCGGGCGATGGGAGGGGCCGGTGCAGGGCATTCTCGCGGAACTGGAGGCCCGTCGGGCGGCGGCGCGCGCCGGCGGTGGGGCGCGGCGGATCGCGGCGCAGCACGCCAAGGGCAAGCTGACCGCGCGGGAGCGGGTGGAGCTGTTGCTGGACGAGGGTTCCTTCGAGGAATTCGACATGTTCGTGCGCCACCGCTGCACCGATTTCGGCATGGAGGCGGAGCGGCCGGCCGGCGACGGGGTGGTGACCGGCTGGGGCACCGTCAATGGCCGGATGGTCTATGTCTTCAGCCAGGATTTCACCGTCTTCGGCGGTTCGCTGAGCGAGACCCACGCCCAGAAGATCTGCAAGATCATGGATATGGCGATGCTGAACGGGGCGCCGGTGGTGGGGCTGAACGATTCCGGCGGCGCCCGCATCCAGGAAGGCGTGGCCAGCCTCGCCGGCTATGCCGAAGTCTTCCAGCGCAACATCATGGCCTCGGGCGTGGTGCCGCAGATCTCGGTCATCATGGGGCCCTGCGCGGGCGGCGCGGTCTATTCCCCGGCGATGACCGATTTCATCTTCATGGTCCGCGACAGCTCCTACATGTTCGTCACCGGCCCCGATGTGGTGAAGACGGTGACCAATGAGATCGTCACCGCCGAGGAACTGGGCGGCGCGAAGACCCATACCGCGAAAAGTTCGGTGGCCGACGGCGCCTTCCAGGACGACGTCGAGGCGATGATGGAGGTGCGCCGGCTGATCGACTTCCTGCCCGCCTCGAACCGCGAGCGGCCGCCGGTGCGGCCCTTCTTCGACGACCCGGCGCGGGTCGAGATGAGCCTCGACACCCTGGTGCCGGAGAACCCGAACCAGCCCTACGACATGAAGGAACTGATCCTGAAGATCGCCGACGAGGGCGATTTCTACGAGATCCAGGAAGAGTTCGCGAAGAACATCATCACCGGCTTCATCCGGATCGAGGGCTCCACCGTCGGCGTGGTGGCGAACCAGCCGATGGTGCTGGCCGGCTGCCTGGACATCGACTCGAGCCGCAAGGCGGCGCGCTTCGTGCGGTTCTGCGACGCCTTCGAGATCCCGATCCTGACGCTGGTCGACGTGCCGGGCTTCCTGCCCGGGACCGCCCAGGAATACGGCGGGGTCATCAAACACGGGGCGAAGCTTCTTTTCGCCTATGGCGAGGCGACGGTGCCGAAGGTGACGGTGATCACCCGCAAGGCCTATGGCGGGGCCTATGACGTCATGGCCTCCAAGCATCTGCGCGGCGATTTCAACTATGCCTGGCCCACCGCCGAGATCGCGGTGATGGGCGCCAAGGGGGCGACCGAGATCCTCTACCGCTCGGAGCTGGGCGATGCCGCCAAGATCGCGCAGCGCACCAAGGACTACGAGGATCGCTTCGCCAATCCCTTCGTCGCCGCCGAGCGCGGCTTCATCGATGAGGTGATCATGCCGCATTCGACCCGGCGGCGGGTGGCGCGCGCCTTCGCGTCGCTGCGCGGCAAGAAGCTGCAGAACCCCTGGAAGAAGCACGACAACATCCCGCTGTGAGGCCCCGATGCGCGCGCTGCTTGCGGCCCTGCTTCTGCTGCCCGGCGTGGCGCTTGCGGCGCCGCGCGTGCCCTCGGGCCAGCCGGTGAGCCTGATGGAGGTGATCTGGCCGGCCCCCGGCGCGTCGGGCAAGACGGTCGCCCGGTTCCGGTTCCTGGCGCCGGCGTTGAAGAAGGGGGCGGCCAATGCCGCCGATCTGCAGGCGCTGTGCGACCAGGTGGCGGTGCCGGAAGTGAAGAAACATGGAGGACAGGTGGACCAGATCGTCGTCTCGCTCTCATCGCAGCCGCTGAAGTTCGGCGAGAGCAATCCCAATGTGGCGCAGGTGATCGAAGCTTTCGTGGTGAAGGCCGGCGTCTGCCAGGAAGCGGAGCCCTGGTGACATGCTGAAACACCGCGGCTTTCCCGGCCGGCTGACCGGGACCGATTTCCAGTTCACCATCCGCCGGGCCAATGTGAAGCAGGGGGCGAGCAAGCTCGTTGCCCGCGAACGCTACGCCGACCGCGCCGCGCTCGACCGCGAGGCCGACGAGGCCTTCATGGCCGCGCTGTGGGAGCAGTTCGGCGCCGAGCCTTTCGAGCGCGGCAATCTCGACGCCGGCCGGCTATCCTGGCTGTTCGGCCGCGAGGTGGTGCCGGCCGAGGATCCGTTCGACGCATCGAGCTACGAGGCCTTGCTGAGAATTGATGTGCCGCGCGCCCGGGCGGCCTTTCCGGCGGCCTTCGACGGCGAGGAATAGGCATGAACCTGCGCAACCCCCGGGCGAAACGGCAGGAGTCAGCGCATGATGGCGCGGCTGGGGCCATGCCGTTTGACAGCCGGTCGGGTTGCGGCAGGATGAGGCATGGGCCGTCCCGCACCCAAGGCGGCGGCCCATCTTGCCAAGACCGTTACCCTTTCCCTAATCCCTCGCCCGACCCCCAACGGGTCGGGCCTTTTTTTGCCGGCGGCCGGGATCGGCAAAGCCTTGCCGGCGCGCCGTGGCCGACGCGGCCGGCATTTGACGGCGCCGGGCCAGAGGCTATGACGAAGGAACAGTTTCAATGTGGAGGCATGAGTACATGCGGATGTTCAAGATCACTGCGGCGCTGGCCTGCGCCTTCGCCCTCTCGGGCTGTCTGCAAAACGACGCGCAGCGCGGCGTGGCCGGGGCTGTCGGCGGGGCCGCGATCGCGGGCGCGGTCGGCGGCGACATGGCGACCGGGGCCGTCATCGGCGGTGCGGCTGGGGTATTCTGCCGCGACCTCAACGTGCCGGGCTGCCGCAACTACTGAC
>JAKAJW010000336.1 GCA_021813645.1 Pseudomonadota bacterium
CTCTCTGTGGAAGACAACATCCTCGCCGTGCTGGAGCTGACCGAGCGCGACCGGCACAAGCGTCGCGAGCGGCTGGAGGAGCTGCTGTCGGATTTCCCCATCACCCATCTGCGCCGCGCGCCGGCGCTGTCGCTCTCGGGCGGCGAGCGGCGGCGGGTGGAAATCGCCCGCTGCCTGGCGTCCGATCCGAAATACCTGATGCTGGACGAGCCCTTCGCTGGCGTCGATCCGATCGCGGTGGGCGAGATTCGGCATCTGGTGCATGACCTGAAGACCCGCGGCATCGGCATCCTGATCACCGATCACAACGTGCGCGAGACGCTGGAGATCGTCGACCGCGCCTATATCCTGCACGAAGGCCGGGTGCTGATGAGCGGCAGCGCCGACGAGGTGATCCGCGACGAGAACGTCCGCCGGGTCTATCTGGGCCAGAACTTCCGCATTTCCTGACCGGCGGAGCGGCGCCGGCGGTTGCGGCGAATTGTCGGCAACCGAACAGGATAGCGTTGACATTTCGCGGCGATCGGTCGCCAAATACAGGCAATGCATGCGAAGTCCATCCAGTTGCAAAAGCCGGCGCTACAGGGGTCGAATCCGCCTCGCCGGACGCATTTGGGGCCTTGGTTCGCAAGCCCATTCCCCAACAATCCGGCCCAGACAAGAACAAGAGCAAAGGGCGGCGGGGCCGACCGCCCGGAGGTGAGATGATGCGCTACCAGATCAGCGGAAAGCAGATGGACATCGGTGATGCCCTGCAGACCCATGTGAAGTCGGAGCTGGACGAGACGGTAAGCAAATACGCCCAGCGCCCGACCGAGGCGGTGGTGGTCTTCTCGCGCAACGCCCATGAATTCGTTTGCGAGGCCACGGTGCATCTGGCCACCGGGATCAACGTCTCGGCCCGCGGCCATTCGACCGAGGTCTATGCCGCCTTCGAAGGCTGCCGCGAGAAGATGGACAAGCAGCTGCGGCGCTACAAGCGGCGGTTGCGCGACCATCAGCACAAGCGCGAAGAGCCGGTTGAATTCGCCGGGGCCTCGGCCTATATCCTCGCCGCATCCGAAGGCGCGGACGATGCAGAACCCGACAGCCTGCAACCGATGATCATCGCCGAGATGGAGACGCGGATCCCGCAACTCTCCGTCGGCGAGGCGGTCATGCAGATGGAGCTGGCGGGAGCCAATCTTCTGGTCTTCCGGAACGAGAAGCACCGTGGGGTCAATGTCGTTTACCGCCGGGACGATGGCAATGTCGGCTGGATCGATCCTGCACATACTTAGGATTTGAGCCGCAACGGCGGCGGACAGTGGATCGCGAATGGACCTTTCGGCCATCTTGAAGCCCGGGGCGATCAAGGTCATCGGGCAGTTGACCAGCAAGAAGCGCCTGTTTCAGGAGATCGCCGACGTGGTCGGCTCGGTCTATGGCGTCGATCCGGCGCTGGCCTTCGACGGCCTGCAGGAACGCGAGAGCCTCGGCGCCACCGGCGTCGGCCACGGCATCGCCCTGCCGCATGCCAGGATCGAGGATCTGAGCGGCATCATCGGCGTCTTCATCCGGCTGGAACGGCCGATGGATTTCGATTCGGTCGACCGCCAGCCGGTCGATCTGATCTTCGCGCTGTTCGCGCCGAAGGACGCCGGGGTGGACCATCTGAAGGCCCTGGCGCTGGTGTCGCGCACCATGCGCGACGCCGGCATCTGCGCCAAGCTGCGGGCCAATGCCGATCCGGCCAAGCTGCATGCCGTGCTGACCGAGGGCCGCGCCAACCACGCCGCCGCCTAGCTCGACCGGCCGTGGCGGGCCGCTCAGCCGCGCCAGTCGCCGAAACTCAAATGGGCGAAGTCGCGCTGATAGGCCTCCTGGCAGGCGGCCTCGATCTCGGCATCGGCGACCGCCGCCAGCGGGAAGGGACCGAGCGGCAGGGCCTCCGGCAGCGGCGGCGCGCGGCGGCCGATCTCGGCGGCGAGATAGGCGAGCCCCTCGGCCAGTCGGTCCTCGCGGATCACCAGATCGGGGCCGGCGGCATGGCCGAAGCCCTGCAGATGGGCCAGCTGGCTGGCCCAGCAGGCATCGGTGCGCAGCGAGGTCTGGCCGTTCAGGTTGCCCTTCACGAAGCGCAGGAAGTCCAGGAAAGCGGCGCGATGGGCGGCGAGGTCATAGGCCGCCGCGCCGATTTCCTGCGGCAGCCGGGTCTTGTAGAGCCGGCGCAGGGTCTGGCGCACCTCGGCGAAGCGGCCCTCGACGATGTGGCGGCAGAAGCTGTCATAGGCCCGCACCAGTGGATGGCGCAGCACGGTGAAGCTGCGATGGCCCGGATTGGCGCGCCGCCATTGCCGCAGCGTCTTCTGGGTGAAGCCGTCGGCGACCCCCTCGCCCAGCGCGGCGAGCCAGGCGGTCAGCCGATCCTCGATGCCGGAGCGGATCGGCATATAGAGCAGCGGCGCCTTGGCGCCGGCGATCATGCCGGGGATGCCGGCGCCGCGGCGCGGCTCGAAATTCGGCGTGCGCGCCAAGTTGAACCGGTCGAGCCGGGCCAGGCCGGCCGCCATTTCCTCGGGGTTCTCGACCTTGTCGGCGATCTCCTCGGGGTTCTGCTTCTTCAGCGCGTCGGGCAACGCCTCGGCCCGGCCCGGCACGCCGAGGAAGGCGGCCAGCCCGTTCAGCACGGCAAGGTCGCCGAGATCCTCGTAATCGATGTAGAAGGCGGTCTGGCCGCTGACCTGCAGGGCATGCAGAACCGTCAGCTGGAAGCCCTGCAGCGTGTCGAGGTAGCGCGCGAATTCGGTACCGTCGAAGCGCGCCTTGGCCTGCTTCTGCCGCTTCAGGTCGCTGAGGATCCATTGCCCGGTCTGGCCGGCGATCTTCAGCGACACGTAGCTTTCGATCGGGTTGCGGCTGAGCACGATCTTGGCGCAGCGGCGGTCTTCCAGCACATGGGCCAGCACGCGCGGATCGTGGTCGTGGAAGAAGCGGAAGCCGGGCAGGCCGGGGCTTTCGGCCACCATCCGCTGCAGCAGTGCCAGCGGATCGGCCTCGCGTGCCGCGAGGGTGATGCCGAACAGCTCCTCGGCCTTCTTCTTGCCGATGAAGCTTGGGTTATAGGCCTCGCCGTAGCAGAGGACGCCGGGGATCGCGCTCAGGTTCTGCTCCAACAGGTTGGAGCCGGTGCGCATCTCGGCGAGGATCACGTAATAGTCGAAAGGTTGCGGCACGGGGTCACTTCACCAGATAGGGTTTGCCACGTTGGGCGGGGGAGAGCTGCGGATCCTCGCCGACCGGGAAGTCGCCCACCAGATGCGGCTGCATGCCCTGGTTCTTGAGGTTTTGCAGGAAGCGGCCGAAGCCGGTCAGATCCACCATCTTCGGCGCCTCGGTCAGCCGGCGCAGGCTGCGCGGGCTGGCCTCGTCGACGATCGCCTGCAAGTGTTCCATCGGCGCCCCGACGAATTCGGCCAGGGTCCAGATCCGCACCCGCGCCTTGAGCCAGGGAGAGCGCAGGATCTCCAGATGCCCGGCCTCGATCTTCTGCAGCTGGGCCGCGGTCTTGCGGATCTCGGCGAAGTCCAGGTTGGCGCGAAACAGCGGCACCGCCCAGGCCCCGGTCACGACCGAGATCTGGGCATTGGGGTCGAGCGCCATGAACCAGCCAAGCGCCTGATTGTCTTGCGGGCCGAACTGGAAGCATTGCCGCTCGCCGCGGGCGTTCCAGATCAGATTGGTCAGGAAGGCGCGCGGATTGTAGTCCCGCAGCGCCGCGCTGTCGGGCAGGGCGCCGTTGAACTGGCGCTCGCCGCCGGCGAACGCGACCCGGTCGGGGGCGAAGAGATGGCCATGCACCCGGCTGCCGATCGCCTTGCCGAGCCAGCCGTCGAAATTCTCGAACAGCTCGGCGAAGCCCTCGAACACCGAATAGGGCGCGGCGGTGCGGCCGTTCTCCCAGTTCTCGCGCGGGAACCGGCTTTGCATGTAGAGCCCGGGCCGGCCGCGGGTGCGCCGCTCCACCGCCTTGGCGAAGAGCCGGTCGATCTTGCCGGGGTTGGGCTCGGCCTGCGCCATGGCGCCGCCGTCGACGGCCAGGAAGTTGCGGTAGAGCTTGTCGGCCTGCGGCCAGATCTTGCGCGCCACGAAACAGTCGGAGCGGCGCAAAAGCTGCAGGTGATCGTCGTAGAAGATATGCGGCTTGCCCTGGAAATCGAACTTGCTGAGCGTCAGCGAGCGGCTCTCGATCGCACGGGAATAGCGCCGCGCCATGGTCTGGAAATAGCTCTCGTCGGGGATCCAGACCCGCCGGAAGTAACGGTCGAACTCGGCCCGGCGCGGATCCGCGAGAATGGCCGAGAGCGTCTGCCGGGTCAGGCACCACCATTGGCTGCCCAGATGCGGCACCAGCCCGGCCGGGATGCGGCGGCGGAAGCCGACCCGGCGCTGCAGCTTCACGTAGCGGTCGAACAGCCGCCGCTGCTTCTTCCAGGAGAACGGGAAGCGCAGGGTGAAGCGTTCCTCGTTCAGCCCGCCGACCGTCCAGATGACGTCTTCGGTGGTCACCGATTCGATGAAATCGGTCGTCGGTCGGGCTTCGAGATAGTGCTTCAGCTCGGCCACCGGGCGCAGCGGCAGGCAGGAGCCGGAGGCGAGATAGACGTGGCGCACCTGCGGAAAGCTGGCCAGCATCAGCTCGGCCGCCGCCTGGGTGGCGGCGACGATGCCCCAGGTGCCCCATTCGCAGGCGAACCGCGGGCCGAACTTGACGTTGTCGAGATCGGCCAAACGCTCGGCGAAGCGCGCATAGGCGGCCGCGCCGACCCGGCGGTCGACGTGGATGACGACCGGACAGCCCTGCCCCGCCCAATGCCGCGCCACCTGGGCCGCGCGGTCGAAGGCCGTGTGGCAGAGCATGATGAAGCCCAGGCTCATGCCCAATTGCCCTTCGACATCAGCCCGAGGATCTCGAGTTGCCGCCAGTTGATGTATTTCTCGCTCCACGCGCACCAGAGATCCAGCGAGGCCTGCGGCCCCGACCGCTTCAGCCCGGCGTCATAGGCCAGGTATTCCTTGCTGGCGCCGTAGTGCTGCCGGCGGTCCAGCTCTTCGCCGGCCTTAGCGGCGAACATGTGCAGAAATTTGGCGTGCAGGAGGCAACCCGATGCTTTCTCGCCGCCCCATTCGTCATAGGTCCGGTTCAGGCTGCGCGGCAGCAGCATGTGGGTGGAGCTGGCGTAGGCATAGTGGCGGTGCCATTTCACCAGCGGGATCTTGTTCAGCGCCGGCGCCTGGGCCGGGGCGTCGGGAAAGAAGACGCGGGCGCGCGGGCCGCCCTGGATCCACAGATTGCCGTATTGCGGGTTGCGCGCGATCATGTAGTTGCCGCTGTCGAACCAGCAGGCGATCTCGATCGGATCCTGGCCCTCGCGGTAGGGCTGCGCCTCGAGCGGACCCTTGGGATACATGTCGAGCAGCATCGCCCCGAAGGAATGGATCGCGCAGACGTCGAGCCAATCGGTCAGCGCCCGCAGCGGGCGAGTGTCGCAGAACGGGTAGACGAAGAACTCGTCGGGATCGACGGTCAGGCACCAATGGCCGTGGGCATAGCGCCATTGCAGCCAGTTCAGCCAGTCCACCCCGAAGCGCGCCCGCTTGTAGCTGGCCCGCGCCAGCCAGAGCGAGACATCGGGCTGCGCCTCCAGATATTCGCGCGACCCGTCGTCGGAGCCGTTGTCGACGATCAGGAAGTGCTGGATGCCCATCTCGCGGTAGTATTGCAGGAAATAGGGCAGCCGGATCCGCTCGTTGCGCAGGGTGGAGAACAGCAGCAGGTCGCCGCGCCGGATCCGCTCGGCGCGGTTGGCGATCGCGGTCAGCTCGCGCCGTTTGCGGAAGGCACGGAAGCGCAGCCGCTTGCGGGCCAGACGCAGCCGATAAGACCCCCAAACACTCACCGCGCCTGCCCCGTTCGCCCCCCGATGCCCGCGCCGGCAGGATTGCCGCGCCGGCTTTCGGACTATCCGATCTACTTTAACGCCGGCTTGAGCGGCCTGCCCCGCCGCCGTCGCGCGGCCCGGTTTCCGGATCCGCCGGCGCAGGATAACGGGGCTGTGACGGGGCGTAAACCGGGCGTTCGCCCCAGTCGCCGCGCCGCATCAGCTCAAGCCCTTCGAGCTGGCGCCAATCCTCGTAGCGCTGTGACTGCGCCGACCACAGGGCGGGATCGGCGATGATCGCGTCGTAATAGTCGTCATAGCGCTCGGCATGGGTAAAATGCTCGCGCCGGCGCTTTTCCTCGGCGGATTTGGCGATCACCACGGGCAGGAACTTGCTGTGCAGCAAGACCCCGGTCGGCCGCGCTTGGCGGGCGTCGAACCCGTCGTTCAGCCGGCGCGGCAGCAGGATATGGGTCGAGCTGAGATAGGCATAGGGCCGGCGCCAGCGCACCAAGGGCGTCTTGTGCAGATGCGGGCCATGCTCGGGGCGGTCGGCGAAGAACACCCGCTCGCGCACGCCGCCACGGATCGAGATGTTGCGATAGCGCGGCTGGCGCTGCCAGACGTAGCCCTCGGCGTCGAACCAGCCGAGACTGTCGGCCGGGTCGCCGCCGGGCGCCGCCGCCGGCCCGGCATCCGCCTGCGACAGCGGCCCGCGCGGATAGAGGTCCAGCATCAGCGCCGCCAGGGCGGCATGGCCCTGGCGGTCGAGCCAGGCGGTCAGCGCCGGCAATGGGCGGCTGTCGCAGTCGGGATAGACCAGCAGTTCGTCGGCATCGACGGTCAGGCACCAATGGCCGGCGCCGTAGCGCAGCAGCAGCCAGTTCAGCCAGTCCATGCCGAAGCGCGCGGTGCGGTAGCTGGCCGCGGTGCGCCACAGCGTGACATCGAGCTGATCGGCCAGCAGATCGGCGCCGCCGTCGTCGCTGGCGTTGTCGACGATCAGGAAGTGATCCACCCCGAGGCGGCGGTAATGCGCCAGGAAATGCGGCAGCCGCGCCGCCTCGTTGCGGATCGTCGCGAAGGCCAGGATGGCGCCGGGGCGGATCGCCGGCTTCCGCTTGGTCACCCGGGTCAGCTCGCCCCGCCGCCGCAGCGCCCGCAGCAGCAGGCCGCGGCGCTTGAGCCGAAGGCGGTAGCTTTCCCAGGCCCCGATCATCGCGGCCCTCTGCGCCCGCCTTCGGCGCGCATGCCTATTGCGCCGCCTCGCGCAGCGCCATGGTCTCGTGCAGGAACTGGGCGAATTCGGCGTTCAGATCCTCGCGCGCCAAGCCGAAGGCCACGGTGGCTTGCAGGAAGCCCGCCTTGGAACCGCAGTCGTAGCGCTGGCCGCGGAAGCGGAAGCCGTAGACCGGAACCCCGGCCTCGATGTCCTCGGCGATCGCGTCGGTCAACTGGATCTCGCCGCCGGCGCCGATCCGCTTGCGGTTGAGGTTGTGCATCACCGAGGGCGCCAGCACGTAGCGGCCGATCACCGCGAGATTCGACGGCGCCTCCCCCGGCTTGGGCTTTTCCACCATGCCCTTGGCGCGGACGATCGCGCCCCGGTCCTCGGCGATGTCGAGCACGCCATAGGACGAGGTCTTTTCCGGCCGCACTTCCATCGCCGCGACCATATTGCCGCCGGTTTCGGTATAGGCCTCGACCATCTGCTGCAGGCAGGGTTTCTCGGCGGCGATCACGTCGTCGGTCAGGATCACCGCGAAGGGCTCCTCGCCGATCTGCCGACGG
This sequence comes from Pseudomonadota bacterium, assembly GCA_021813645.1. GTDB lineage: Bacteria > Pseudomonadota > Alphaproteobacteria > Rhodobacterales > Rhodobacteraceae > Solirhodobacter. The sequence continues at coordinate 7,713 of JAKAJW010000336.1, forward strand.
GCGCACCAGACGGCATGGCCAAGGCCCTGCGGCCGGTTCTGCCGCACATAGGCGATGGCGCCGGATTCCATATAGGTGCTTTGCAGCGTCTCCAGCAGCGCCGTCTTGTTCGCGGCCTTCAGCGCCGATTCCAGTTCGGGGGCGTCGTCGAAATAGTCCTCGAGCGCCGATTTGCCGCGCGAGGTGACAAAGATGAATTCGGTGATGCCGGCGGCGCGCGCCTCGTCGATCGCGTATTGGATCAGCGGCCGGTCGACCAGCGTCATGATCTCTTTCGGGATCGACTTGGTGGCCGGCAGGAAACGCGTGCCAAGCCCCGCGACCGGAAACACGGCTTTGGTAATCTTACGTTGCATGGACTTCCAATCCTGGTCTGTCACTGGCCCGGGCCGCCGGCGGCAGCACACCCTCGGGCGTCCCGGCCATTGTGGCCAAATTCGCCGCCTGCCGAAAGGCCCTGCCGTGGCATTTGCATGACCTTGGCGTGAATTCGCGGGGTTTTTTGCCGATCTGCGCCGCATCCGCCCGGGATCGGCCAAAGCGCGCCGACCGGCGCCGCGCTCAGCCCGCCGCCATCGCCGCCAGCATCGCCTCGATCTTGCCGACGTCGCTGGGGTTGTTCAGCTCCCAGAACTGCCGGCCGCGGGCCGCGACCTCGACGCAGAGCACCGGCCGCTCGCGTTCCAGGAAGCGCAGCTGCTCGAGCCCTTCGAGCTGCTCCAGCGGACCCGCCTCCCAGCGCGGATAGGCGGCCAGCGCCGCCGGCCGGTAGGCATAGACGCCGA
>JAKAJW010000036.1 GCA_021813645.1 Pseudomonadota bacterium
TCGCCCTACGAACTGACCCATCCCGGTGGCGCGGCGGAACATTGGAACGCGGAGCCGGGCGCCGTCTGGCTGAAGCGCGCGCGCGACAGCTGGCCGGCGACGCTTTGGATCAACCCGGTGCCGGAACGGTCCTGGGGTCTCACCCCCTCGATCGGCCTGGTGCGCGAGATCTTCGCCGGTGCCATGGTTCCGTTCACGCTCGAAGGCTTGAGCCGGGGCATGCGCCAACTCGGACATTGACCGCCGCCCGCGCCGCAGGCTTTGCGCTTACCGCCCAGGGGGGGGCGGTCGCGCCGCCGCCTTGGTCTCAGTGGACCTGGCCCTGCACCGTCGCCGTCAACTCGCTGAGCGAGAAGGGTTTCGGCAGGAAGACCGAATTCGGGATCCGGGCCTGGGTATCGGTAAAGGAGTCTTCGGCGTAGCCCGATACGAAGACCACCCGCACCTTCGGCCGCTGCTTCATCGCTTCGCGGACCCAGGTCGGCCCATCCATCCCCGGCATGATCACATCGGTGACGAAGACATCCACCTTCAGCTCCGGATCCGCCAGCATCTCGAGCGCCTCCTCGCCGTTTTCCGCCTCGAGCACGGTATAGCCCCGGAGCCGCAGCGCCCGCGAGGCGAAGGCCCGTACCGGCGCCTCGTCCTCGACGAGCAGGATGACGCCGCCCTTTGCCAGGAGCGCCTCCGGCGAGGGACGTGGCGGGGCCGCAACGGCGCGGCGCACCTCGGCCTCGGCGGCGGCGGCCGCGGCGGCGGAAATGGCCGGGAAATAGACGGAAAAGGTCGTCCCGGTGCCAACGATACTGTCGACGAAGATGAAGCCACCGCTTTGCTTGACGATGCCGTAGGCCGTCGACAGACCGAGGCCGGTGCCTTCGCCGGTGCGCTTGGTCGTGTAGAATGGTTCGAAAATCTTCGAGAGCCGGTCCGGCGGAATGCCGGAGCCCTCGTCGCGCACGCGCACCACAACATAGTCGCCCGCCGGCACCACCGCACGGTCGCGGTGCAAATCCTCCTCGAGCTGCCGGTTTTCCGTCTCGATCCAGATCCGGCCGCCGCCAGGCATCGCATCGCGCGCGTTGACGATCAGATTCATCAGCGCCTGTTCCAGCTGACGCCGGTCGGCCCGGATCGGCGCCAGCCCCTCGTCGTAGGAACGCACCAGCGTCACCTTCTCCCCGACCAGCCGATTGAGCAGATGGGTGAGATCGCCGAGCAACTCATGCAGTTCGATGATCTCGGGCTTCATGGTCTGCTTGCGCGAGAAGGCCAGCAGTTGACGCACCAGGCTCGCGGCCCGATTGGCGTTCTGGCGGACCTGGATGAGGTCGCCGTATTCCGGGTCATCCTTCTCGTGGCGCAAGAGCAGCAGGTCGCAATGCCCTGAGATCGCCGTGAGCAGGTTGTTGAAGTCATGCGCCACGCCGCCGGCGAGCTGGCCGATCGCCTGCATCTTCTGGCTTTGCACCACCTGCGCTTCGAGCGTCTTCAGTTCGGTGGCATCGCTCAGCACCGCCAGGACGCCCGGCACACCGCGTTCGAGCGACCGGCGCAGGGTGATCTGCAGGAAGCGGTCCTCTTCCATCCGGGTTGCCCGCAGCACCTCCGAACGGGTCTGCGATCGGCCGTTCACGACATCGGCCAACCAGTCGCTGACCGGGCGGCCGAGCCCTTCGACCAGATCGGCGAAGGCCAGCGTCTCGTCGCGCTCGAGGCCGAGAAGTTCGCGCCCCATGCGGTTGGCGCCTTCCACCATGCCGGCTGCATTGATCCGCGCGAGGGCCACGGGCAGGTCTTCCAGCAGGGCTTCGTCGGGACTGAGCACGCGATCGCCTATCGCCGCCGAGGTCAGCAGATAGATCTCGCGTCGCTCTCCGGCCCCCTCGACCTCGGCCACCAGGGCGCGCAGCGGCCCGTCCGGGGTGGAAATCATGGCCTCTTCGCCGCTTTGCACCGGCAGGTGGCGAAAGATCCGGTCGAGCGTCTTGGGACGGCCGCCGACCAGCCGGCGCAGCGCATCGTTCATGAACAGGATCGTGCCCGACTTCGAGGCGATCAGCATTGGCAACCCGGTCGCCTCCACCCCGCGGGTTGCGGCGAAGTTCTCCGCCATCTCTTCCAGGCGCCACAGGAAATACTGCGGCCCGACACGATGCACGGCGAGCCTCGCATGGCCGCGGCGGGTCACAACATCCTCGCGCGCCGCGCCGGCGGTGGCCGCCTTCGACTGCAGCCGGAACATCACCGCCGAGGGATTGGCGAACAGATTGCCCATCGCCCGCGGCAAGGCCTGACCGTCGAAATGACCGAAGCGTTCGAGGGCGGCGCGGTTTTCGAACAGGATCGCGCCGTCCGGATCGGTTCCGAAAGTGGGCGCGGCATCATGTTCGACCAGCGTCCTGACCAACCGCTGCAGGCTGCTCTGGTGTCGGGTCTGAAAATAGACCAGCACGGTCGCGAACAAGGCCACCGCCAGAAACACCCCGCCGATCGAGGCGAGAACCAGGCGCAGCGAGGGATGGGCGAGCACCGTGGAACCGGCAAGGCAGAGCGCCGCGATCAGCGCCAGCCAACGCAGACGGTTGCCGATCCCGTCCATCGGGCCCGATATGTGCCCCCGCGGCAGGGCCGGATGCGACACGTGCGAGCTCCGTCTCAGATTCGTTACGTCTCCATTCGGCCGGGAAAGTATTAAGCCCGGATTAACGTCAAATCTTTCTCGGCGACGCCTCGGCGATCAAGTCCTTTCGTGCTGTAACAGGGCGCAAAAGAAGCCATCTCCCCCGTCCAGCGGGGTCAGCCGGCGGGCCGCGCCGAGGCGCCAATCTTTGTTCTCATGCAGGAAACGATCAACCTGATCGGCGTTTTCTGTCGCCAGCAAGGAACAAGTCGCGTAGGCCAGCCATCCCCCAGGCCGCACCAGGGCGGCGGCCTCGCGCAGGATCGCCGCCTGCAGCTCCGTCAGTTCCGACAGCCGCGCCGCGGTTAGCCGCCATTTCGCCTCCGGCGCTCGCCGCCAGCTGCCCGAGCCCGAGCATGGCACATCGGTCAGCACCAGATCGAACGGCGCCAACCGGCGGGCGGTGGCGCGGTCGAGGCAGCGGACCGCGACCCCGGCGCGCGCGGCGCGGGGCGGCAGATCGCGCATCCGGCCAGGCTCGGCGTCATGGGCGAAGCTCTCGAGCGGCGCCCGCGCCGCCATCGCCAAGCTCTTGCCGCCACCCCCGGCGCAGTAGTCGAGCACCCGATCGCCCGGGTTGAGCGGAAGCATCTCCACTACCGCCTGCGAGGCGGCGTCCTGCAATTCGACCAGCCCCTCGGCGTAGGCCGCCGAGCCTTGGATCTTGCGGGCGTTCTGCGTCACCTCGAGCGCCGTCGACGCCAGCGGATGCGGTCCTGCGGCGATCCCTTCCGCCGCCAGCGCGGTGATCGCCTCGGCGGCTGTCGTTCGCGCCAGATTGACCCGCAAGAAGACAGGCGCGCGCTGCCGCAACGCGGCCATCACCGCCGGATAGTCCGCGCCCAGGCTGCGCTGCAACGCGGGGGCAAGCCAGTCTGGAACGTCCAGCGCCACCTCGGGCGAGATCGCGGCCGGCTGGGCCAGCGTCCGCTGCTCCTGCGCGGACGGCGGCGTAGGCGCATGGCGGGCGCCGGTGAACAGGGTCTCGGGGGCCACGCCCTGCTCGGCCAATGCGCCAAGCATCAGCCCGCGCCCGTTGAGCGCGCCGCCCCGCGCCGCATAGCTGCGCTGGCAGCGCAACGCATCGAACACGTGATCGCGAATCGCCGCCCGGTCGGACGAGCCGGCAAATCGATTGCCCCGCGCCCAAGTGGTCAGCACCTGTTCGGCCGCCGCCCCGGCCAGGATCCGGTCGAGCAGTTCGATCGCCGTCTGGATCCGCGCCGCCGGGGTCATCTGCCGTGCCGTTCGGCAATGGCGGCAGCCACCGACGGGGCCGTTGCCGACTGTTCGAATGCGTCGCTGCGTTGCCACATGGCGAGGGTGTTCCGCGTCAGGCCCGGCCGTCGCGGCCGCCGCCGGTGGCTTAGCCGCTGCGGGGACCGCTTGTCGATGGCGAATCCCCGCCCTCGGGAGCCGTCAGACCTGCGCCGGCATCGTTCTAAACTTTTTTGTCAAGAATTGTCCTGGATCAACGCGCGCGCGCCGCCTCGGTGCGAAAAACAACCTCGGGCGCAGATGAACATACTTTCCGAAAAGCGCCCATGATTGATGGAGGCACAAAATGCGTTTCATGACACTCGGCGCGATTGCGCTCTTGCTATCCACGATGGCAGCGACGGCTCAGACTGGCGGCGTCGGTCCTGTTTACCAGGAACTGCAGCGCCAGGGCTTCACGCAGATGCACATGGTGCAGGACCGCAACCGGATCCGTATCACCGCGCAACGCGGCGATGAATTCCGGCAGTTGGTCTATGATGCCACGACCGGCAAGCTGCTGTGGGACAACCTGAACCCCGACCGCGACCGGACCCGTGATCGCCTGTATCAGCAGGACTTCGATCAGGACCGTGACCGGCTACGCGATCAGGACAAGGATCAGGACCGCCTGCGCGATCCGACGACCCACGAATAAGTCCTGACCGGCCGTCACATTCGCCGGCGCGCGCTCCGCACGCGAGGCTAGATGTGACGAGGAGCGAGTTGGGCGGCGCGCCATACGGACGGCGCGCCGCCCGAAAGACTCGAGAGGAGTACATACGATGCTGAAATCCGCACTCATACTGCTGCCGGCGATGTTGACGCTGGCCGCCTGCGACCAGATGGGGCCGCCCTATGGGCCGGGTCCGGTCGCTGGCTACGGCCAGATCGCACCTGCGGCCTATGTCCAATATGGCACGATCATCCGGGTGCGTCCGGTGACGATGCAGCGAACCGCCAATGGCGACCAGATCGTTGGCGCGGTGGCGGGCGGCTTGGTCGGCGCCGTGATCGGCAACCAGTTCGGCGCAGGCTCCGGCAAGGATCTGATGACCGGCGCGGGCGCCATCACTGGCGCCATGATCGGCAGCCGTCTCGCCGCCGGAACCGACACCTATACTTCGCAGGCCTGGACCGTCCGGCTCGACAACGGCGGAACGATGACGATCATCCAGGCCTCGAACATGTTCCGTGTCGGCGAGCGGGTGCGCATCGTGCATCAAGGCAACAACGTCTATCTTGAACCCTGACGCGTTGCCCGGTCGGCTGGGCGGCCAGCCTGGGTCGGCCAAATGGTGCGCCCGTCGGCGAAGGCAGCAACGCCCTGTGAAGGAGGTAAGCATGCAACGCGCCGCCCTGATCCTATCCGCAACCCTGCCGGCCGCGCTCGTCGCTTCGGCGGGCGCCGCCCTGGCCGATCTTCCCGGTGGCTACGGTAACTACTATGGCCGCATGATGGGGGGCTGCGGCTTCGGCGACGGGCCGGGCTTCCTTGGCGTTGGCATGATGCTTCTGTTCTGGGGGATCGTGCTCGCAGCAGCCGTGCTGCTCGTCCGTTGGCTGCTGGAGCGCGGCCCGAAGCGCGGCGACAACGCGCTTGAGATCCTGAAAGAGCGGCTCGCGCGCGGGGAAATCGATCCGGCCGAATACGAAGCGCGGCGCAAGGCGCTCGAGGGCTGAGGCCGCCCGGGCTTCCGCCTCCGCAAGACCGGACGGCCGAGGGCGAACGGCGCTCCGCCATTGCGGCGGGGCGCCGTTTGCGGTGAAGCTTGTCCAGGATCAAGGTCGCATCGCCGGCCGGCCCTATAGTTCGAGCGAACCGGAAAAGAGGCGCGGCATTGCAGGCCAGATTACGAGACCGATGGCAGGAGGCCGCGCGGCAGTTGCTATTTCCCACCGTAGCGGCCCTGCTGATAGGCGGCGGCCTCGCCGCTTGGGCCGGACTGCCCCAACTCTCCATTCTGGCTTGGCTGGCCGGTACGGCGTTGGCGCTGCTCGCACTCGCCGTCGACATCGTCCTGGCCCTCGGCCGGGGAGAGTTCGGGCTCGACCTGATCGCCGCGCTGGCCATGGCCGGTGCGCTCGCGCTTGGCGAGCACCTGGCCGGCATCATCATCGCGGTGATGTTCACCGGCGGCGAGGCGCTCGAAAGCTTTGCCCAACGCCGGGCCCGGCGTGAGCTGACCGCGCTTCTGAGCCGCGTTCCCGGCTCCGCGGCGCGTTATCGTAACGGCGGCATCGAAGAGGTCCCGCTGGATCAACTGGCCGCCGGCGACCGGATCCTGATCCGCAAGGGCGACGTCGTGCCGAGCGACGGCAGCGTCGAGGCCGGCGCCGCCGTTCTCGACGAATCCGCGCTGACCGGCGAGGCCATGCCGGTGCGGCTCCTCGCCGGCCAGCCGGTGATGAGCGGCTCGGTCAATGCCGGCGACCCGTTCGACTTGCGGGTATCCGCCCCGGCGGCGCAAAGCACTTATGCTGGCATCGTCCGCCTGGTCCGCGAGGCCCAGCAGTCCAAGGCGCCGATGGCCCGCCTCGCCGACCGCTTCGCGTTGGCCTTCCTGCCGCTGACCCTGGCGCTCGCCGGCGTGGCTTGGCTGGTCAGCGGCGACCCCGATCGGGCGCTTGCGGTGCTGGTGGTGGCGACGCCCTGCCCGCTTATCCTGGCGGTGCCGGTGGCGATTATCTCCGGGGTGTCGCGCTGCGCCAGCAAGGGTGTGCTGGTCAAGGGCGGCGGCGCGCTCGAAACCCTGGCGCGGGCGCGCACGGTCTTGTTCGACAAGACCGGCACCGTCACCGCGGGCAGCGCCCGGCTGGTCGACATGAAGCTGCGCCCCGACCTCGACGCCGGCGAGGTGCTGCGGCTCGCCGCCTCGCTGGACCAGGGCTCCCGCCACGTCATCGCCGAGGCCCTGGTGGCCGCCGCGCGCGAACGCGGGCTCGCCCTCACCCCGCCCGCCACCGCAAGCGAAGTGCCCGGCTCCGGCATCGCCGGCGAGATCGGCGGCCGCGGCGTAAGCGTGGGCGGCTGGGATTTCGTCACCGGCAGGCTCGGTGGCTCCGCCTTCCAAGACGATCTGGCGCGCTGGGTCCGGCGCCCCGGAACGGTCAGCGTGCTCGTCGCCATCGATGGGGGGCTGGCCGGCGCCTTCCTGTTCGCCGACGAGGTCAGACCGGAAGCCGGCACCGTCCTGCGGCGGCTGCGCGACGCCGGGGCGGAACGCATCGTGCTCGCCACCGGCGACCGTGCCGATTTGGCGGCGGATGTGGCGGCCTTCCTCGGAGTGGATCACGTCGTCGCCGAGATGAAGCCAGAAGATAAGATCCGGGTGGTCGAAGCGGAGCGGGCCGCACATGGCCCGGTGATGATGGTGGGCGACGGGGTGAACGACGCCCCTGCCCTGGCCGCCGCCGACATCGGCGTGGCGATGGGCGCGCGCGGTGCCGCGGCCTCGTCCGAGGCGGCCGATGTGGTCATCCTGCTCGATCGGCTCGACCGTCTCGCCAACGCCATCGGCATCGCCCGGCGGTCCCGCGGCATCGCGTTGCAGAGCGTCTACGCCGGCATGGGACTGTCCATCGCCGCCATGATCGCGGCCGCGCTCGGTCATCTGCAACCGGTGCAGGGGGCGGTTCTGCAAGAGGTGATCGACGTCGCGGTGATCCTGAACGCGCTGCGCGCGCTCGGCCCGGCACTGCGCGACCGCTACGGGCGCGCGAAATTGCACGGGCGCGAGTTGTCCAGCCTCGAGGCCGAGCATCGCGCGCTGCTGGATGTGATCGAGGCGATGGGCACGGTGGCCGAACGCTCCCGCCACCTTCCCGGCGCCGCCCTGCGCAGCGAACTGCTGGCGCTCGAGAGGATGCTGAACGAGCGGCTGCTGCCGCACGAACTGAAGGACGACCGCGAGATCTACGCCCGCATCCGCAAGGGCGCAGGCGACGAGAATGCGCTGGCCGGCATGAGCCGCACCCATATGGAAATCAACCACATGGTGCGCAGCCTCGAAGCGATGCGCGCTGGTCTCGATCAGTTGGAGCCGAGCGAGGCCGAACGCTATGAGCTGCAGCGCCTGCTGCACAGCCTCGCCGCAGTCACCAAACTCCATTTCGCCCAGGAAGAGGAAATCTATCGCGCGCTCGAAGCGCGCTAGGCTGCCGGCGCCAGGCGCGACGCGCACGGTCGCTGCCAGCACTCGGGTCCGGCGACCGCTGAAATGACCCCAATATACCTAACGTTCGTTCACAAATGGCGCGGCGGGCCGCCAGTCCCCCGGCTGGGCGCGGCTGTGGGCCACCGAGAAATTGCGCAAAGTCATTTGGCAGGCCCGGGCAACGCGCTAGGATCGCCATATCCCAAGCAACAGGATACGCCCTAAGGTGCCCAAGGAACCCGAACCGCCATCCCCCGATCACGCGCGCACAGCCGCGGCGGTGCTGGCCGAACAGCGCGTCGACCCGAAGCGCGGGTTGGCAGAGGCCGAGGGGGCGGCCCGCCGCGACCGCTACGGGCCGAACA
>JAKAJW010000332.1 GCA_021813645.1 Pseudomonadota bacterium
TGAAATTCGACCTGGAGCGGTTCAACCGCGGCGACTTCGCCGCGGCGGCCGAGCCGGAGGCGCTGGCCCGCACGATTTCGCGCGTGCTCTATCCGGACGACACCACCTATGCCGGCAAGGAGCTCCGGCTGAAGCAGGAGTTCTTCATGACCTCCGCTGCCTTGCAGGACATCCTGCGGCGGTATCTGGCCGATCACGCCGATCTGAGCCGGTTGCCGGAAAAGGTGGCGATCCAGATGAACGACACCCATCCCGCGATTGCCGGGCCGGAGTTGATGCGGCTGCTGATGGACGATCACGGCGTCGACTTCGCGGATGCGATCGAGACCGCGCAGAAGGTGCTTGGCTATACCAATCACACGCTTCTGCCCGAAGCGCTGGAACGCTGGTCGACCTACCTCTTCGGCAATGTCCTGCCCCGTCATATGCAGATCGTCGAGCGGATCGACGACTGGCACCGCAAGACCTACGAGAAGCAGGCGCATTATGTGGGCATCGTGAAGTTCCAGGAAGTCCATATGGGCGAGCTCGCCTTCATGATGAGTCACAAGGTGAACGGCGTCTCGGCACTGCATTCCGAACTGGTGAAGACGACGCTGTTTCCCGAACTCGCAGCGCAGCATCCGGACCGGATCATCAACGAGACCAATGGCGTCACCCCGCGGCGCTGGCTGAACATGTGCAACCGGCCGCTGGCGCAACTTGTCACCGAAACCATCGGCGAGGGATGGGTCGGCGATCTCGACCGGCTGCGCGAGCTGGAGCCGCATATCGAGGATGCCGGCTTCCTGGAGGCATTCGGCGCGGCCAAGCGGGCCAACAAGGTAGCGATCACCGGTTGGATCGAGCGCGAATGCGGGGTCCGGGTCAGCCCCGACGCGCTGTTCGACGTGCAGATCAAGCGGATCCACGAATACAAGCGGCAACTGCTGAACATCCTGGAGACGATCGCCCATTGGCATGCCATCCGGCAGAACCCGCGCGCCGAATGGGTGCCGCGGGTGAAGGTGTTCGGCGGCAAGTCCGCGCCGGGCTACTGGGTGGCGAAAGAGATTATCCACCTGATCAACGACGTGGCCCGTGTGGTGAATGCCGATCCGGTGGTGGGAGATCGGCTGAAGGTGGTCTATCCGGCGAACTACAATGTCTCGATGGCCGAGAAGCTGATCCCGGCGGCCGATCTGTCCGAGCAGATTTCCACCGCCGGCAAGGAGGCCTCGGGCACCGGCAACATGAAGTTCATGCTGAACGGGGCGCCGACCATCGGCACGCTCGACGGGGCGAATGTCGAGATCTTGGGCGAGGTGGGTGCCGAGAACTTCTTCCTGTTCGGGCTGACCGCCGAAGAGGTGATGAAACGGCGCGAGGATCCCGAGCACGCCCGCAAGGCGATTCTGGCGAGCCAGTCACTGCAGGACGTGTTGCAGATGTTGGCCGAGGGGCGGTTCAGCCCCGAACAGCCGGACCGTTATCATGGCGTGGTGGATCGGATGTGGCACCACGACTATTTCCTGGTGGCCTCCGATTTCGCCGCTTACGAGGCCGCCCAGGCGGAGGTCGACAAGGCCTATCGCGAGCGCAAGCGCTGGTTACGCATGGCGGCTATGAATACCGCGCGGGCTGGGTTTTTCTCCTCAGACCGAACGATCCGTGGCTATATGAAGGACATCTGGTCGACGGAATCGGCCCTGTAGGGGGGACGCCGAATGGCGCGCAAACCGAAACCCGCAGCGGCAGCCCTGGTCGCGGAGGAGGCGGTGCGGGCGATCGCGGCCGGGGCGCATGGCGATCCGTTCTCGGTCCTCGGCCCACATCTGCGCGAGGGCCAGCGGGTGCTGGCCGCCTTCGTGCCGGGGGCGGATCGGCTCACCGCGCTGACGGCGACCGGCGACGTCGAGATGATCGAGATCGACGGCGGTTCCGGCTTCTTCGTCGGTGTGCTCGCGGACCCCGGCGACTATCGGCTGCATGCCGAGAATGCCGAAACGGTCTGGGAATTTGAGGATCCCTATCGCTTTGGCCCGGTCTTGGGCGAGATCGACGTATATCTGCTGGGCGAGGGCACCCATCGGCGCATCTGGCATGCGCTCGGCGCGCATGCGATCACCCATGAGGGCGTCGAAGGGGTGCATTTCGCGGTTTGGGCGCCGAATGCCGCGCGGGTCTCGGTGGCGGGCGATTTCAACCTCTGGGACGGCCGGCGGCACCCGATGCGGCTGCGCGGGCAGACCGGCGTCTGGGAAATCTTCATCCCCGGTCTGGGCGAAGGAACGGTCTACAAATACGATGTTCGCGGCCGCACCGGCGAGCGCGAGCCGATGAAGGCCGATCCGGTGGGCTTCGGTGCCGAACATCCGCCGGCCACGGGTTCGGTGGTGCGACGGATCGACCGGCCGCACTGGACCGATGAACGATGGCTGAAGGAGCGCCCGAAACGGCAAACGATCGACGCGCCGATTTCGATCTACGAGGTGCATCTGGGTAGCTGGCGGAAGGCCGAGGGCGGCGCGCGCCCCCTGTCCTATCACGAACTGGCCGAGCAACTGGTCGATTATGCTGCCGACATGGGGTTCACTCACCTCGAGTTCCTGCCGGTAAGTGAACATCCGTTCGACGGCTCCTGGGGCTACCAGCCGACCGGGCTCTTCGCGCCGACGATCCGCCACGGCCTGCCAGACGAGTTCCGCGCGCTGGTCGACGCGGCCCATCGCAAGGGGCTCGGCGTGCTGCTCGACTGGGTGCCGGGGCATTTCCCGACCGATCCGCACGGGCTGGCCCGGTTTGACGGTACCGCGCTCTACGAACATGCCGACCCGCGCGAGGGCTTCCATCAGGACTGGAACACGCTGATCTACAATTACGGCCGCCGCGAGGTCGCCAACTACCTGATTTCAAACGCGCTCTACTGGCTGGAAGAATATCATGCCGACGGCCTGCGGGTGGATGCGGTGGCCTCGATGCTCTACCGCGACTATTCGCGGCCCGAAGGACAGTGGATCCCGAACAAGGACGGCGGGCGGGAGAACTACGAGGCGATCGCGCTGCTGCAGCAGATGAACGCGATCACCTATGGCGAGGTGCCGGGGATCATGACGGTGGCCGAGGAGTCGACGGCGTTCCCGGGGGTGTCGCGGCCGGTGAACCACGGCGGCCTGGGCTTCGGCTTCAAGTGGAACATGGGCTGGATGAACGACAGCCTGAGCTATATCAAGAAGGACCCGATCTACCGCAAGCACCACCATCACCAGATGACCTTCTCGCTGCACTACGCCTGGAGCGAGAACTACATCCTGCCGATCAGCCATGACGAAGTTGTGCATGGCAAAGGCTCGATGATCGCCAAGATGCCGGGCGAGGGCGACGAGAAGTTCGCCAACCTGCGGGCCTATTACAGCTTCATGTGGACCCATCCGGGCAAGAAGCTGCTGTTCATGGGCTGCGAATTTGCCCAGGGCGCCGAGTGGAACCATCAGCGCAGCCTGGACTGGCATCTGTTGGACCGGGCGCAGCATCGCGGCGTGCAGAACCTGATCCGTGACCTGAACCAGCTCTACCGCCAGACCCCGGCGCTGCATGTGAACGACTGCCGGCCCGAGGGGTTCCAATGGCTCGAGCCGAATGACGCGGACAATTCCGTCTTTGCCTTCATCCGGCGCGGTGGGCCGAAGGATGCGCAGGTGGTGGTTGCGGTGAACTTCACCCCGGTCGAGCGGCGCGGCTACCGGCTGGGCTTTCCGGCGCCGGGCCATTGGCACGAGTGCTTCAACTCGGATTCGGCGCATTACGGCGGTGCCAATCTGGGCAATCTCGGCGGCATCGAGACCGAGCCAAAGAGCTGGCACAACCAGATGCAGTCGGCCGCTGTCACGCTGCCGCCGCTCTCCGCCGTCATCTTCAAGCAGGAATAGCCAGCGAAACCGGGAGGATAGGATGAAGCCGAGACCGAATGTGCGGCTGTCGAGCCAGGCGATGGCCTTCGTGCTGGCTGGCGGGCGTGGCTCGCGGTTGAAGGAGTTGACCGACCGCCGCGCCAAACCTGCAGTCTATTTCGGCGGCAAGACCCGGATCATCGACTTCGCACTGTCGAATGCGCTGAACTCCGGTATCCGCAAGATGGCGATCGCCACGCAATACAAGGCGCATTCCCTCATTCGCCATATGCAGCGCGGCTGGGACTTCTTCCGGGCGGAACGGAACGAATATCTCGACATTCTGCCGGCTTCGCAGCGGGTGGACGAGACAAAATGGTATCTCGGCACCGCCGATGCCGTGGCGCAGAACATCGACATCGTCGACAGCTACGACGTGAAATACGTCATCGTCCTGGCGGGCGACCATGTCTACAAGATGGATTACGAGATCATGCTGCTGCAGCATGTGGAGACGGGCGCCGATGTGACGATCGGCTGTCTCACCGTGCCGCGGATGGAGGCGTCCGCCTTTGGGGTGATGGACGTTGACAAGGCCGGGCGGATCACGGCCTTTCTGGAAAAGCCCAGGGTCCCGCCGAGCATACCGGGCGACCCCGACCATGCGTTGGCCTCGATGGGGATCTATGTCTTCGATTGGGCTTTCCTGCGCGATCTCCTGATCCGCGACGCCGAGGACAAGAATTCGAGCCACGACTTCGGCAACGACCTGATCCCCGAGATCGTCAAGAACGGCAAGGCGATGGCGCATCGCTTCTCGGAAAGCTGCGTGACCTCGGGGCTGGAGACAGAGCCCTATTGGCGCGACGTGGGCACGATCGACGCCTTCTGGCAGGCCAATATCGACCTGACCGATTTCGTGCCGAAACTCGACCTCTACGACAATGCCTGGCCGATCTGGACCTATGCGGAGATCGTGCCGCCGGCGAAGTTCATCCATGACGAGGACGGCCGGCGGGGGACGGCGATCTCCTCGCTGGTTTCGGGTGACTGCATCGTGTCGGGCTCGGAGGTGCGCAACTCGCTCCTGTTCACCGGATGCCGGTCGCATTCCTATTCGGCGCTCGAATATGTCGTGGCGCTGCCCTATGTCACCGTGGCGCGCAACGCGCAGTTGAAGAAATGCGTGATCGACCGGGGGGTGGCGATCCCGGAAGGGCTGGTGGTGGGCGAGGATCCGAAAGAGGATGCGCGCTGGTTCCGCCGCACCGAGGGCGGGGTGGTGCTGATCACCCAGGAGATGCTCGACCGGCGGGCGGCGAAGCTCGGGCTTTAGCCAGGCGGACGGGGCGGCGAGGCCAGGCGGGGACGGTGGCGAACGGGGGAAGGATGAGAGCGGTGAAGGGGCGTGTGCTGTCAGTGGCCTCGGAATGTGTGCCGCTTCTGAAGACCGGCGGGCTGGCCGATGTGGTCGGCGCGCTGCCCAAGGCGCTGGCCGGTCAGGACTGGCAGATGCGCGTGCTGATGCCGGCATATCGCGGCCTCGTCGGCCGGTTGAACGGGGCCGAGGAAGTCTGGACCGGCGGCGATCTGTTCGGCGGGCCGGCGATCGTGCTGGCCGGGGAAGTCGATGGGCTTGATCTGCTGCTGCTTTCGGCGCCGCATCTCTATGATCGCGACGGGGGGGCCTATTCGGTGGCGGGGGCCGATTTCGCCGACAACCCGGAGCGCTTCGCCGCGCTGTCCTGGGTGGCGGCGGAGATCGCGCGCGATGGCCTGGGCGATGGCTGGCGGCCGCAGATCCTGCACGCGCATGACTGGCAGGGCGGGCTGGCACCGGCCTATCTGCGCTACGGCGGCGCCAGCGAGGTGAAGAGCGTCATCACCGTTCACAACATCGCCTTCCAGGGCTTGGCACCTGCCGCGAAGCTGGGCGCTCTGCGGCTTCCGGCGTCCGAATTCCATCCGTCTGCGCTGGAGTATTACGGCAATATCAGTGCGTTGAAGGCTGGACTTGTGACGGCGGATGCGATCACCACCGTCTCGCCGACCTATGCCGATGAGTTGATGCGGCCCGAGTTCGGCATGGGCCTGCAGGGGGTGATTGCGGCGCGGGCGGCGAAGGTGCGCGGCATCCTGAACGGTGTCGACACCGAGGCCTGGGATCCGGCGCGCGAGGTGGGCACGGTGCCCTATGACGCCCGCCGACTCGGCCGGAAGGCGGAGAACCGGACCCGGCTGCTGGCGGAGTTCGGGCTTGGCGAGGTGCCGGGGCCGCTGGCGATCGTGGTCAGCCGGCTGACCGATCAAAAGGGCATCGACCTCATCCCGCCCGTGCTGCCCGATTTCATCGCCGCCGGCGGCGGGCTGGCGGTGCTGGGCACCGGCGATCCGCATCTGGAGGCGGCGATGCGGGGCGCGGCGGCGGCCTATCCTGGGCGGGTCGGCGTGCGGATCGGTTATGACGAGGCGCTGTCGCATCGGATGTTCGCGGGGGCGGATGCCGTGCTGGTGCCCTCGCGGTTCGAACCCTGTGGGCTGACGCAGATGTATGGGCTGCGCTATGGGACGCTGCCGGTGGTCGCGGCGACCGGGGGGCTTGCCGATACCGTCGTCACGGCGAGCCCGATGGCCCTGGCGACCGGGGCGGCGACCGGGATCGCCTTCCACCCGACGGATGCCCTGGCCCTGGGGCAGGCGCTGCGGCGGCTGGTTCAACTTCATGCCCAGCCTGTCCAATGGGCGGCGATGCAGCGCACGGCGATGCGGCAACCGGTGGGGTGGGAGACTTCCTCGGCCGCCTATGCCGCGCTCTATTCGGAGCTGTGCGGCTGATGCCGACCCGGCTCTCGGCCCCGGCGACCCGTCCCGGCAAGCCCTGGCCGATGGGGGCGACCTTCGACGGCGAGGGAGTGAACTTCGCCGTGTTCTCCACCCATGCCGAGAAGTTGGAGTTGTGCCTGTTCTCCGACGACGGCCGCAAGGAGATGCTGCGGCTGCCGTTTCGCGATCGCGACGGCGACATTTGGCATATGCATGTGGGCGGGCTGACGCCGGGGGTGAAATACGGGCTCAGGGCGCATGGGCCCTATCGGCCCGAAGAGGGGCATCGGTTCAACCCCAACAAGCTGCTGATCGACCCCTATGCCAAGCAGCTCGACGGGCGGTTGAAGTGGTCGGACGCGGTGATGGGGTACCGGGTCGGCTCGCCGCGTGCCGATCTGTCGTTCGACAGCCGGGATTCGGCCTTCGCGGTGCCGAAGTCGGTGGTGGTCGATCCCTCCTTTCCCTGGGCGCATGATGCCCCGCTCGCCCATCCGATCGAGCGGACGGTGATCTACGAGGCCCATGTGAAGGGGCTGACGGCGGCGCATCCGCGAGTCGACCCCGGTTTGCGCGGCACCTACCTCGGCGTCGCTTCGGAGCCGATGATCGAACATCTAACACGGCTCGGGGTGACGGCGATCGAGCTCTTGCCGGTGCATGCCCATATCGACGACCGCTTCCTGGTGAGCCAGGGGCTGAGGAACTACTGGGGCTACCAGACCGTCGGCTTTTTCGCGCCGGAGCCGCGTTACATGAGCCAGAACGCGGTCTGGGAGATGCAGACGATGGTGCGCCGGCTGCATGCGGTGGGGATCGAGGTGATCCTCGACGTGGTCTACAACCACAGTGGCGAAGGCGACGAGTTGGGGCCGACGCTCAGCTTTCGCGGGCTCGACAACCGGGCCTATTACCGGTTGCGCGACGGCGGGCGCTTCTACGTCAACGACACCGGAACGGGCAATACGCTGGACCTGACCAATCCGATGGTGCTTCGGCTGGCGATGGACAGCCTGCGCTACTGGGTGGAAACCTTCCATGTCGACGGTTTCCGTTTCGACCTGGCTGCCACGCTAGCCCGCGACGCGGCGGGCTTCAACCGACGGGCGCCGTTTCTCGACGCGCTTCGGCAGGATCCGGTGCTGAGCCGGGTCAAGCTGATCGCCGAGCCGTGGGATGTCGGGCCGGGCGGCTATCAGCTCGGCAATTTTCCGCATCCCTTTCTGGAATGGAACGACCGCTTTCGCGATTGCGTGCGCCGGTTTTGGCGCGGCGACACGGGTCTGACGGCGGAGTTGGCCGGGCGGCTCCTGGGCTCCGCCGGCGAGTTCGATAGCCATCACCGGGCGGCGACCACCTCGGTCAATTTCCTCACCGCGCATGACGGCTTCACGCTGGATGACCTGGTGTCCTACCGCGAGAAGCACAACGAGGCGAATGGCGAGGGCAACCGCGACGGGCATTCGGAGAACTATTCCGACAATCTCGGGCAGGAGGGGCCCGCGACCGATCCGAAGCTGCGGGCGGCACGCGAGGCGCGCAAGCGGGCGATGCTGGCGACGCTTCTGCTGGCGCAGGGCACGCCGATGCTGCTGGCCGGCGACGAGATCGGCAATTCGCAGCGCGGCAACAACAACGCCTACGCCCAGGACAATGCGACGGGCTGGCTCGACTGGGAGCGGCCCGACCATGAGCTGGCAGCTTTCGTCGCCCGGCTGATCGCGTTGCGGCGCGACCATCCGGTGCTGAGGCAGCGGGCCTTT
>JAKAJW010000228.1 GCA_021813645.1 Pseudomonadota bacterium
GATCAGGTCGGGCTTCATCCCCACCACCGAATAGCGCCCGCGCACCTCGCCGCCGGTGACGCTTTCCAGCATGAAGCTGTCCTTGCGCGCCTCGGCCAGCTTCAGCATCAGGCTGACCGGCGTATCCAGATCAGCGGCCAGCCGCATGTAGACGACCTGGTTGCGGCCGGCGTTCCAGCCGGCCTCGAAGCTCTCATAGGAGGGGGTCAGGTCCAAGGCCGGCCTCAATGGAACTGGGCGTTCACCGCCGCGATCGCCGCCTTGTCGAGCGAGATCTTGGTGTGCCGCAGCACCCCGGTGGCGAACATGTTGAATCCGTCGTCGGCGATGCCTTGGGCGGCCTGCGACTCCAGCGCGGCGCGCATCTGGGCCACGTCATTGTCCTTCGGATCGGCCGGCTGGATCTGCTCGAGCTTGGCGACGAAGGCGGCGTCGGCGGCCTCGGCGGTGGCAAGTTCGCCCGGCGCCTTCAGCTTGAACAGATCGGTCAGCAGCGTCTTCGGCGCGCCGTCGATGAAATCCGTGCGCGTCACCGGCTGGACCGTCTCGACCTTGCCGAAGCCGGCCAGATCGGCGCCGCCTTGCACTGCCTTGGCGATCTCCTCGGCCCGCGCCTTCAGGGCCTTGGCGGTCGCCTCCGCCGTCCAGCCGGCCTTCACCTTGTCGGCCACCTTGTCGAACGGGATCAGCGCCGCCGGCCGGACCTTGTCGAGCTGAAGCGCCGCGATGCCGCCGTCCTTCAGCTGGATCAGCGTGGGATAGTCGCCCGCCTTCACCTTTTCAGCCGCGGTGCGGAAGGCCGGATAGGCGGCCATGCCCGCGGAATCGCCGGCGGTGAAGTCGAGATGGCCGAGCTGCATCGGCGTCTCCTTCACCAGATCCTGCAGCGTCGCCCCGCCGGCCAGCTTGTCATTGATCGTCTCGACCTGATCCGAGATTTCCTGCTGCGCCTTCTGCAGCTTCAGCGACTGGCCGAGCTCGGGCTTGGCCTCATCGAAGCTGGTCGACTTGCCCGGGGTGATCGCCGTCACCCGAAACAGCGCCGGCCCGAGCGAGGACATCTCCGGCCCGGCCACGCCAGGCGCCTGCAGCGCGAAGACCACCGGCCCGGCCTGCTTGGACAGATCGGCCTCGGTCACCGGGCCGAGCGCGATGTCGGCGGCCTTCAGGCCGCGTTCCGCGACCAGCTGATCGAAGGTCTTCTTGCCGGCGTCGAGCTCGGCCTTGGCCGCCTGCGCCGCCGCCATGTCCGGATAGACCAGCCGTTCAACGGTGCGGGTCTCCGGGCTTTCGAACTGCGCCTTGTTCTTGTCGTAGAGCTCCTGCAGCGTCTTGTCGTCGATGGCGATCTTGCCGGCCAGCATGTCCGGGGTCAGCGCCGCATAGGTGATGACCTTCGCCTCGGGGGCGGTGAAGTCGGGCTTGTGCGCCTCGTAATAGGCCTTCAGCTCCGCCTCGGTCGGCGCCGGCACCGGGGTTTGCAGATCCGCCGCGGTGATCTTCAGCAGCGAGAAGCCGCGCCGTTCGCCGGCATAGTCGCTGACGGCGGTGACGTATTCGGCCGGCGCCGGCACCGTCCCGGTCAGCGCGGTCTGCAGGATCTCGCGCGAAAGCTGCTTGCGCATATTGGTCTCGAACTCGCCGGTGCTCAGCCCGTTCTGTTGCAGCGCAAACTTGTAGGCTGTCATGTCGAAGCCGCCGTTCAGGCCGTGGAAGGCCGCGATCTGCTCGATCGCGCTGCGCAGCGCCTTATTGCCGATCGAAATCCCGAGCTTGTTGTCCTCGTTGTCCAGCGCGGCCGTCACCACCAGGCGCTGCTGCACCAGGCCGTCGATGCCAAGCTGCAGCGCCTGGGCGGCGGTCAGATCCTTGCCGTATTGCGCTCGATAGGTGTCGAGTTCCTGCGACAGCGCCTTGGAATATTCCTGGATCGGGATCTGCTGATCGCCCACCGTGCCGATCGAGGTCAGCCCGCCGCCGAAATTGGTCACGCCATAGCCACCCAGACCGAAGACGATCGCCCCCAGCATGATCCAGGCGAAGGCCTTCATGCCCTTTTCGCTTCGCATTGCTTCTCCCTCGGCCTTTGGCTTGCGGTTTGGGCCAGACGTGTATTGCGTCAGGCGCGGGCGGGCAAGCTCAGATCGCGAAGGTCTGAAGCCGGTCGAACAGCCGGCCGATCCCGGCCCGGTCGACGTTGGCGAAGGCGATCCGCAGCTGCCGCGCCCCTTCCGTCGCCCCCGCCGGCTGGAACATCGTCCCCGGCAGCATCAGCACCCCGGCCTCGGCCACCAGCCGCTTGCAGAGCGCGTCGGAGGCGAGCGGGAAGGGATGCTCGGCATAGGCGAAATAGGCGCCGCAGCCGAGCAGCTTCCAGCCGTCGAGCTGGGGGAAGCCCTCGGTGATCGCTGCCCGACGGTCGAGGATCTCGGCGCGCTCGCCGGCCAGCCATTGGCCCAGGTTGCGCATCCCCCAGAGCGCCGCGCGCTGGCCGAGCTGATTGGGGCAGATCGCCACGGTGTCGAGGAACTTCTCCACCTCGGCGAGCCGCGCCGCCGAGGCCATCGCCGCGCCGACCCGATGCCCGGTCAACCGGTAGGCCTTGGAGAAGGAATAGAGATGGATCAGCGTCTCCGCCCAGTCCGGATCGGTGAACAGCGCATGCGGCCGGCCGCTGCGGCCGTCGAAATCGCGGTAGGTCTCGTCGAGGATAAGGGCGATGCCGCGCGCCTTGGCCAGGTCGTAGAAGGCCTGCACCACCTCGCCGGGATATTCCACGCCGCCCGGATTGTTCGGGCTGACCAGCACGATGGCCCGGGTCCGGGGGCCGATCAGTGCCGCGGCTTGCTCGGGCTCGGGGAGCAGGCTCGCCCCGGTCGGCAGCGCCACCGTCTCCACCCCGCCCATGTCGAGCCACATCTTGTGGTTGAAGTACCAGGGCGTCGGCAGGATCACCTGATCGCCTTCGCCGGCCAGCGTCGCCAGCACCGCGCAGAACGCCTGGTTGCAGCCCGAGGTGATCGCCACCTGGGCGGGCGCGATCTGTCCGCCATAGGCGACCGACCACTGGCTGGCCAGCTCGGCGCGCAGCTCGGGCAGGCCCAGCACCGGGCCATAGAGATGCGCCGCGTCATCGGTCAGCGCCGCCTCGGCGATCGCCTCGCGCAGCGCTCGCGGTGGCGGTTCGACCGGGGCGGCCTGGCTGACGTTGATAAGCTCGCGCCCGGGCGGAAAGCTGACCCCGTCGAGCCAGCGCCGCGCCTCCATCACCGGCGGCGGGAAGGTGGCGGCCATGCGGGGATTCAGAACACGGATCATCGGTGCCTCGGGCTAGGAACAGCGCGACCCTAGCAGCGGCGCCGGAGGGTGCAAGCCGTCTGCCGCCGGCCCGGGGCGAAAACCCTCGGGGCCGAAGACGGGGGGAGGGCGCTCAGCCCTGCCGCGCGGCGCGCGTCACTCGCCATTCGCGCCAGACCAGCGCGATCACGACGAGATCGAACAGCGACAGCGCCACCAGCACCGGCGCATGGGTTAGCCAGAAGCGTTCCAGCTGATAGATCACGAAGCCGGTCAACACCGCCATCGAGGCCGGGTGCGCCCAGGGCTTTTTCGCCAGCAGCGCCACCACCACGCTCAGGTTCAAGACGCCGTGGCCAAACAGATAGATCGACCAGAAGGTCTCGCGGTTGACCGAGAAATCGTGCAGCGCCTGGATCAGCGCATGGGCGAAGGGATCGGGTGCCGCCCGCGCCAGGTCATGGCCGGTGATCTGCGCAAGATGCTTCATCCATCCGGTCTGTTCGGCCACCAGGAGCAGCACCGCGCCGACAAGCTGTGACGCCCCGATCGTCGCCTGGATGCCGAGGCTGACGAGATAGCTTTCATGCAGCAGATGCGCGCTGCGGCTTTCCGGTTCGGTCGTCATGCCAGGGTCGAAGCCAAGGTCGATCTCAGGGTCAGTCTCGCCCGCGATAGGGCTCCACGTATTGCAGCGCCATGTCCCAGGGGAAGAAGATCCAGGTGTCCTGGGAAACCTCGGTGATATAGGTGTCCACCATCGCCCGGCCCTGCGGCTTGGCGTAGACGGTGGCGAAATGCGCCTTCGGATAGAGCGCGCGTACCAGTTCCAGCGTCTTGCCGGTATCGACCAGATCGTCGACCACCAACACGCCTTCGCCGTCCTGGCCCATGATCTCGGCCTGCGGCGCCTTGATGACCCGGGGCGGGGTCTGCGCCTGATGGTTGTAGCTCTTCACCGAGATCGTATCGACCAGGCGGATGTCCAGCTCGCGTGCCACGATCATCGCCGGCGCCATGCCGCCGCGGGTGATCGCCACCACCGCCCGCCAAGCGCCGCCGTCCGGGCCCCGCTTGTCGAGCCGCCAGGCCAGCGCCCGCGCATCGCGGTGGATCTGGTCCCAGGAGACGTGGAAGCCCTTCTCGTGCGGCAGCCGGTCGGTCATGGTCAATGCTCCTCGCCCTTGCCGTTGCCGTTGCGCCCGGTCACCACATCGATGTCCGGTGCATCGACCGCTTTCATGCCGACCACATGATAGCCGGCATCGACATGCAGCACTTCCCCCGTGGTGCCCGAGCCGAGATCCGACAGCAGATAGAGCGCGGATTTGCCGACCTCGTCCTGGGTCACGTTGCGCCGCAGCGGCGAGTTCAGCTCGTTCCACTTCATGATATAGCGGAAATCGCCGATGCCGGAGGCCGCCAGCGTCTTGATCGGCCCGGCCGAGATCGCGTTCACGCGGATGCCGTCCTTGCCGAGATCCTCGGCCATGTAGCGCACGCTGGCCTCCAAGGCCGCCTTGGCCACGCCCATCACATTATAGTGTGGCATCACCCGCTCGGCGCCGTAATAGGTCAGCGTCAGCATCGCGCCGCCGGCCGACATCAGCGCCGCCGCCCGCCGCGCCACCGCGGTGAAGGAATAGACGGAGATGTCCATCGTCATCAGGAAATTGTCGCGGCTGGTGTCGACATAGCGGCCGCGCAATTCGGTCTTGTCGGAGAAACCGATGGCATGGACGATGAAATCCAGCCCGCCCCAGGCCTTTTCGATCTCGCCGAACAGCGCGTCGAGCGAGGCCTCTTCGGCCACGTTGCATTCGTACAGCTTGTCGGCCCCGACCTGTGCCGCCAGGGGCTCCACGCGCTTCTTGAGCGCCTCGCCCTGATAGGAGAAGGCGAGCTCCGCCCCCGCGTCCGCACAGGCCTTCGCGATGCCCCAGGCGATGGACTTGTCATTGGCCAGGCCCATGATCAGGCCGCGTTTGCCGTCCATAAGGCGTGTTGACATGAAGGATCCTCGCCCACCTAAGCTCTAGCGCCATCCTCTAGGCGATGATGGCGGGCGCATCAAGGGCGGCCGCTCGCGCCGGGGCCGGTCGGGCGGCTTGCCGGGCTGGCCGAATTGGGCGAGGAAGGCAGCGACGGACCGCAGATCGCCGAGGGGGGCGCAGCATGAGTGACAGAACCGGCATCTTCGCGGGCGAGGACCCTTTCGCCATCGCGCGCGCCTGGCTCGCCGAGGCCGAGCCGGTCGAGCCGAACGACGCCAATGCGATCGCGCTGGCCACGGTCGACGCCGACGGCCTGCCCAATGTCCGCATGGTGCTGTTGAAGGACATCGAGCCGGCCGCCTTCGTCTTCTACACCAACTACGGCAGCGCCAAGGGGCGCGAGCTGGAGGGCGAGGGGCCGGGGCAGGGCAAGGCCGCCTTCGTGCTGCATTGGAAAAGCCTGCGCCGGCAGATCCGGGTCCGCGGCCTGGTGTCGCGGGAGGAGGGGCCGCAGGCCGATGCCTATTTCGCCTCCCGCTCGCTCAAGAGCCGGCTCGGCGCCTGGGCCTCGCAGCAGTCCCAGCCGCTTGCCTCGCGCGGGGCACTTCTTGCCGAAGTGGCGAAGATCACTGCGCAAAAGGGCGCTCATCCGCCCCGGCCGGCGTTCTGGGGCGGTTTCCGCCTGCAGCCGCTTGAGATAGAGTTCTGGGCAGACGGTGCCTTTCGGCTGCACGACCGGTTCCGTTGGCGGCGGGCCGCCGTCGATGGGCCGTGGGCGGTCGACCGCCTGAACCCGTGAATTTCACGCTTCGCGAATTGCGCGGGCTGGCAAAGCGCTCCGTTTTGGGGTTGTATTGATCGGATCATGACGGCAAGGCGCGTCGGGGTGGTTTGGGGGGTGGTTTCCGGTGGGGACGCAAGGCGCAAATGACTGACGACAGTAAGGCCGTGCGCCTGGTGCACGGCCATGTGAAGTGGTTCGACGTGGGCAAGGGCTTCGGCTTCATCGTGGCGGACGATGGCGGCCCCGACATTCTACTGCATGCCAATGTTCTGCGCAATTTCGGCCAAAGCTCGGTCGCCGACGGGGCCGGGGTGCTGGTCGGCGTGCAGCAGACCCAGCGCGGGGCACAGGCCGTCGAAGTGCGCGAGATTGAGCCGCCCGAAGGGCTGGGCAATGGGCCCGCCGGGACGAACGACGAAGCTGGCAGCGTCTCGCTGCTGGATGTCGCCAGCCAGCCGCTGACGCCGGCGCGGGTGAAATGGTTCGACAAGGTGAAGGGATTCGGCTTCGCCAATGTCTTCGGCTCGCCCGAGGACGTGTTCATCCATATCGAGGTGCTGCGTGCCTCTGGCTTCGCCGATCTGCAGCCGGGCGAAGCCGTCTGCCTGCGGGTGACCGACGGCAAGCGCGGCCGGATGGCGACTCAGGTCGCCTCCTGGGAAGCCGCGTCGCGGGAACGCGTATCGTGATCGACCGGTCGGGCCGCGCATGCTGAAGCGCCGGCGGGACCGCGCATCGTGATTTGCCGCGCCCGTCCGGTTCTGGTCCTGGCGCTAACGGCGGCGCTGGTCACCGCGGCGGGGCAGGGCCGGGCGGCCTGCGCCCCGGGCGAGGTGGAATTCGCCGCCCCGGGCGGCGCGGCACGGTTTCACGTCGAGGTCGCCGCCACCGCGGCGCAGCGCGCATACGGGCTGATGAACCGCGCCAGCCTGGCCGCGGATGCCGGCATGATCTTCATCTTTCCGCAGCCGGTCGAGGCGCGATTCTGGATGAAGGACACGCTGATCCCGCTCGACATGATCTTCGCCGACCCGGCCGGCCGGATCACCCGGATCGCCGAGAACGCGCAGCCGATGGACGAGAGCGTGATCGATGGCGGCCCCGGCGTTGCCTATGTCATCGAGGTCAACGCAGGCCAGGCCCAGCGCCTCGGCCTGCGGCCCGGCATGGCGCTGCGCGGGGCGATGCTCGACCAGGATCGGGCCGCCTGGTCCTGCAGCGCGCCTTAGGCCTTTTCCCGGACCGGGGGACCGGTTAGGAAGGCGTCAGCGGGGCGTAGCGCAGTCTGGTAGCGCGCTGGTTTTGGGTACCAGAGGCCGCGAGTTCGAATCTCGCCGCCCCGACCATCCGTCCGTCACGGCCATTCCAGGGATGCATTTCCGCCATGCGCGGGGCCTGCCGCGGGCCGCGGGAATGCCCTTGAAACATAAGCATGCTTATAATAGACCCTGCTCATGAAAAACGAGGGTATCGAGCGTTTCGGCCTGCTCATTCACGATTCCGCGCGTTTGCTGCGGCTTCGCTTCGAGGTGCATGGCCGCACGCTTGGCCTGTCTTCGGCGCAATGGCGGCTGCTGGTCCGCCTGTTGCGGGAAGGCAAGGCGACTCAGGCGCGGCTGGCCGAACTGATGGAGATCGAGCCGATCTCGGTGTCGCGGCTGGTCACGCGGATGGAGCAGGCGGGCTGGGTCGAGCGCCAGCCCGACGCCAACGATCGCCGCATCCGGCTGGTGGTGCCGACGGCCAAGACGCTCGAAGCCTTCGCCGACATCAAGCAGGTGGCGGTCGGGGTCTATGACGAGGCGATGGCCGGGCTCGGGGAGGATCAGCGCCAGCAGCTGATCGCAAGCCTGACCGTCGTGCTGAACAATCTTTCCGGGGCCAAGGCCGCGCAGGGCGGCGAAGCTCAGGAGCCAGGGGAACCTTCATGAACGCCGAATCCAAGCTTACCGCCTCCGTCGCCTCGGCACTGCCGTTGCGGCGCAAGGCGCGGGGCCGCCGTTTTGCACTGATGCTGGCAGTGCCGGCCGCGCTGCTGCTGACCGGCGGCTATTTCTGGCTGAACGGCGGCCGCTATGCCGAAACCCAGGACGCCAACGCCCATCAGGCGCGGGTGCCGATCGCGGCCAATGTCTCCGGCATGGTCACCCAGATCGGCTTTCGGAACGATCACCGGGTGCAGAAGGGGCAGCTGCTGTTCCAGGTCGATCCGCGCCCCTTCGCGCTGGCCGTCGAGCAGGCCCAGGCCGCGGTGTCGCAGGCCCGGCTGCAGGTCGAGCAGCTGAAGGCCGGCTATGCCAGTGCCGTGACCCAGGTGAAGGTCAACCAGTACCAGGTGAAGTTCTACGACAGCGAACTGGCCCGGCAAGAGGCGCTGG
>JAKAJW010000212.1 GCA_021813645.1 Pseudomonadota bacterium
GCCGGCTTTCCCACCGGCAAGGTTAACAGCCCGCAGCGGGTGCAGGATGCCGCCGACCGGCTGCGCCGCACCGGCGCCTTCACCTCGGTCGCGCTGACCGAGGCCGACACGCTCGGCCCCGACAACACGCTGGCCTATAGCGTGGCGGTGGTCGATCAGAAGAAGCGCCGGCTGGGCTTCGGGGCGGAACTCTCCAGCTCGGCCGGCGCCAATCTCTCGGCCTTCTGGCTGCATCGTAACCTGTTCGGCGGCGCCGAGCAGTTCCGCCTCTCGGGCGAGGTCGACGGACTCGCCGGGCAGACCGGCGGGCGCAGCTACAAGCTGACGGCGCGGCTCGACCGGCCGGCGACCTTCAGCGCCAACAGCGCGCTCTATCTGCTGGGCACGATCGAGCGGCAGAACCTGACCGATTACAGCGCCAATGTGCTGAGCTTCAGCACCGGCCTGACCCGCCGGGTGAACAACCGCACTAGCTTCAGTTACGGCATCGGCTACGACAGCGAGCGCGTCACCGATGCCGCCGGCACCACCTCGTACCGCGACCTCACCCTGCCGCTGACCGGGCTCTACGATTCGCGCAACGACAAGTTGGACGCGCGCCGCGGCCTCTACCTCGATCTCGGGCTGATGCCCTTCCTGGGCTTCGGCGGCACCGGCACCGGGGCCAAGCTGACCTTCGACGCCCGCGATTACGTCGCGCTCTCCCCCAGCATCGTGCTCGCCGGCCGGCTGCAGGGCGGCTCGATCCTTGGCGCGGCGCTGGCGGCGACCCCGCGCAACTACCTGTTCTATTCCGGCGGCGGCGGCACGGTGCGCGGCCAGCCCTATCAGTCGCTCGGCGTCTACGCGCTCGGCAATGGCGTGCGCAGCGGCGGGCGCAGCTTCCTCGGCCTGTCGGGCGAGTTGCGCGCCCGGCTGAACCAGAGCTTCGGCCTGGTCGCCTTCTACGATGCCGGTTTCGTCGGCGCCGGCAGCTTCGGCGCCCAGGGCGCCTGGCAGGCGGGCGCCGGGCTCGGCCTGCGCTATTTCACCGGGATCGGCCCGATCCGGCTCGACGCGGCGCTGCCGGTCGGCGGCGGCACCGGCAAGGGCCTGCAGCTTTATATCGGCATCGGGCAGGCCTTCTGATGCGCTGGCTGCTTGCCCTGATCCTGCTTCTGCTGCCCAGCCTGGCATCGGCCCAGGACAAGGGCTTCGTCGCCTCCACCCTGGAACAGAGCCTGTCGGGCCCCGGCCGGACGGTGACGATCACCGGCTTCACCGGCGCGCTTTCCTCGCAGGCCAAGCTGGCCGAGTTGACGGTGGCCGACGCCCGGGGCGTCTGGCTGACGCTGAAGGGGGTCACGCTGGACTGGTCGCGCGCCGCCCTGCTCAGCGGACGGGTCGAGGTGAACGAGCTCTCCGCCGAGACGATCCAGATCGCCCGGCTGCCGCAGAGTCCGCCGACCCAGGCGCCGGCCGCTGCCGCGCCGGGCTTCAGCCTGCCGGAGCTGCCGGTCTCCATCCAGATCGGCAAGATCGCCGCCCAGCGGGTGGAACTCGGCGCCCCGGTGCTGGGCCAGGCGGCGGTGCTGACGGTGGCGGGCAAGTTGTCGCTCGCCGGCGGCCAGGGGGCGGCGGATCTCGAGATCCGCCGGATCGACGGGCCGCAGGGCAGTTTCACCCTGGCCGCCGGCTACGACAACGAGAGCCGGGTGCTGTCACTGAAGCTCGCGGCGCAGGAGGCGGCGGGGGGGCTGATCGCCGGCCTGATCGGCCTGCCCGGCGCGCCGGCCCTGGCGCTGTCGGCCGCGGGGACCGGCCCGATCGACAGCTACAAGGCGCAGATCGGCCTGGCCACCGACGGCCAGCCCCGGCTGACCGGCACGGTGGCGCTGTCGACCCTGTCGCAGCCGAACGCGCCGGCCACACGGACCTTCACCGCCGATCTCGCCGGCGACATCGCGCCGCTGTTCGCGCCTGAGTACCGCAGTTTCTTCGGGCCGCATGTGCAACTCGCCCTGGCCGGCAGCCAGGCCCCCGACGGCACGCTGACGCTGTCCGCCCTGAAGCTGGCGGCGCGGGCGATCACGCTCGGCGGCCGGCTGACTATCGGCCCCGACGGCTTGCCGCGGCTGATCGACCTGAGCGGCCGGATCGCCAGCCGCGACGGCAGGCCGGTGCTGCTGCCGCTGGCCGGGCCGCGCACCGAAATCGCCGGCGCCGATCTGGCGCTCGCGTTCGACGCGGCGCGGGGCAGCGGCTGGTCCGGCCGGATCGCGCTGCGCGGGCTGAATCGCGCGGGCTTCGCCGCATCGGATCTGACGCTTGCCGGGGACGGCAGCATCGACATCGCCCAGACCGCGGTGACCGGCCGGCTGCAGATCGGCGCCCAGGGCCTCGCCGCCGCCGACGCCGCCCTGGCCCGCGCGATCGGCACCGGGCTCGACGGGCAGATCCACTTCGCCTGGCGGAAGGGCGCGCCGCTCGAACTGCCGCAGCTGGCGCTGTCCGGCCAGGGCTACGGCCTGACGGCCCAGGGCACGGTCGACGGGCTGAGCGCGGCCTTCACCGTGAAAGGCTCTGCGCAGGCCAAAATCGACGATCTGGCGCGGTTCTCCGATCTGGCCGGGCGGCCCCTGACCGGCCGCGGCAGCCTCGATCTGACCGGCACAGCCGCGCTGTTGGCCGGCAGTTTCGACCTCGACGCGCGGCTCAGCGGCGAGGGGCTCGGCCTCGGCCAGCCGCAGCTCGACGCGCTTTTGCGGGGGGCGAGCCGGGTCAGCTTGTCGGCCAAGCGCGACGCCGCCGGCACCACGCTGCGCCGCCTGACGGTGCAGGCCGCGACGCTGTCGGCCGAGGCCTCGGGCACCGTCGCCCCCGATGCCGCAGACCTCAGCGCCAAGCTCGATTTCACCGACCTTTCGGCACTCGGCCGCGGCTATGGCGGCGCGCTCGCCGCCCAGGTCGGCTACAAGGCGGCGCAGGGCCTCGGCCGGCTGAGCCTGACCGGCCGGGCCAACAACCTCGCCCTCGGCCAGCCGGAGGCCGACAAGCTCCTGCGCGGCACCACCACGCTCAGCCTGGACGCGACCCGCAGCGATGGGCGGATCCGGGTGGACGACCTCACGCTGACCAATCCCCAGCTCAGCGCCAAGGCCCAGGCCAAGCTGGAGGGCGCCAGCCGCACCCTTATGCTGACCGCGCGGCTGGCCGATCTTGCCCTGCTCGCGCCGGGCTTCCCGGGCCCGCTCAGCCTCGACGGCTCCGTGGCCGACCAGGGCCAGGGCTATCGGATCGACCTCGCCGCCCAGGGTCCGGCCGCGCTGAACGCCACGGTGAAGGGCACCCTGGCCGCCGATTTCGCCAGCGCCGACCTGACCGCAAGCGGCGGCATCGAGGGCGGGGTGGTCAACGGCCTGATCGCGCCGCGCTCGATCCGCGGCCCGGTGCGCTTCGACCTGCGGCTGAACGGCCCGCTGCGGCCGGCC
Source organism: Pseudomonadota bacterium (assembly GCA_021813645.1). Taxonomy (GTDB): domain Bacteria; phylum Pseudomonadota; class Alphaproteobacteria; order Rhodobacterales; family Rhodobacteraceae; genus Solirhodobacter. Next base: position 3,471 of record JAKAJW010000212.1, read on the forward strand.
GCGCTGGCCGGCACGGTCGCGCTTGGCCCGGCCCGGCTCGCGGCGCCGGCGATCGGGCTGGCCGCCGATCCGCTGACCGCCACCGCGCGGCTTGGCGGCGGGCGCGCCGTCCTCTCCGCCAAGGCGACGGTCGGCGGCGGAACGGTGACGCTGGAGGGGCCGGTCGATCTGTCCGCGCCCTATGGCGCCAATCTGGCGGCCCGGCTTTCGGACGTTTTGTTCAAGAACCCCGAGCTGTTTTCCACCCGGGTCAGCGGCGACCTGACCCTGGCCGGCCCGCTGACCGGCGGCGCCCGGATCGCCGGCCTGCTTCGTCTCGGCCAGACCGAGATCCGGGTGCCCTCGACCGGGTTCGGCGGCAGCGGGGCGATCCCCGACGGGCTGCGCTTCAGCGGCGAGACCGCGGCCGAGCGCGCCACCCGGGCCCGCGCCGGGCTGGTGAAGACCGCGTCGCAGGCCCAGGGCGGCGGCCGGCCTTTCGGGCTCGACCTGACCATCGCCGCGCCGAACCAGGTCTTTATCCGCGGCCGCGGCCTCGATGCCGAGCTCGGCGGCCAGGTGAAGCTGGCCGGCACAACCGACAACGTGATTCCCTCGGGCGGCTTCCAGCTCTTGCGCGGCCGGCTCGACATCCTGGGCAAGCGGTTCGACCTGACCCAGGCGAACCTGCAGCTCGAGGGCCAGTTCGTGCCCTATGTCCAGATCGCGGCCGCCTCGACCAACAACGGCATCACCTCGACCATCGCGATCGAGGGCCAGGCCACCGATCCGAAGATCACCTTTTCCTCGTCGCCGCCGCTGCCGCAGGAAGAGGTGCTGTCGCAGTTGCTGTTCGGCCAGGGCCTGTCGAAGATCTCGCCGTTCCAGGCCGCCCAACTCGCCTCTGCCGTCGCCACCCTGGCCGGCAAGGGCGGCGAGGGCATCGTCGGCCGGCTGCGCAGCAATTTCGGGCTCGACAATCTCGACGTGCAGACCACCGCGAGCGGCGCCGCCGAGGTGAAGGCCGGCAAATATATCTCGCGCCGGGTCTATTCCGAGGTTTCGGTGGGGGCGGACGGCAAGAGCTCGGTGAGCCTGAACTTCGATCTGACGAAATCGGTGACGGTGAAAGGCACCGCCGGTTCGGACGGCGCCACCGGGATCGGGCTTTACTACCAGCGCGACTACTGACCGCGGTGGCGTTCCAGCTCGGCGTTCAGCGCGGCGCCGAGCAGGATCACATAGGCCGAGATGTAGAACCACATCAGCAGCGCGATCACCGCGCCGATCGAGCCGTAGACCCGGTTGTAGGACGCGAAATTGGCGATGTAGTAGGAAAACGCCACCGAGGCCGCGGCCCAGAGCGTCACCGCCAGGATCAGCCCGGGCGAAATCCAGGCCGAGCGGAAATCGGTGCGGTTCGGCCCGTAGCGATAGGCGAGGCCGACGCCGAACAGCACCACCGCCAGCCCGATCGCCCATTTCGCCAGCCCGACCGCCAGCGCCGAGAACGGGCCGAGCGGCACCACCGCCAGCAGGATCGGCACGAAGATCCCCGCCGCCAGCGCCACAAGCGCCACGCCGACCAGGATCAGCGTCAGCAGCACCGAGGCCAGGATATGCCGGACATTGCCGCGGTCGTCGCCGCGATGGGTGGCGTTCACCCCTTCGATCAGCGCCGCCACCCCGGCCCGCGCCGACCACAGCGCGGCCAACGTCGATACCGCCGAGGCCCAGCCGAGGGTCGAGACATTGGCCGCCACCAGCGCCTGCACCTGGCCGAGCACCACCTCATAGGCCTCCGTCGGCAGGAAATCGGCCAGCAGTTGCACTTGGGTCAGCACCTGATGCGGGTCGGCGAAATAGCCGAATAGCGCGATCACCGCGGCCACGCCGGGAAACAGCGCCAGCATCGAGAAGAACGCCACCCCCGCCGCGATCAGCCCCAGCCGCGCCTCGGCCACGATCGCGGCGACGCCGCGCAGGGTCCGACTGAGGGCCTTCAGGCTTGCGATCATGCTGCGCTCCGGCGGGGTCTTTCCTTCCCTAACCGGCGGCGGGCGCGATGGCCAGCTTGCGCGGCAGCAGGCTGTTGATCTTTTCCAGATGCACCGCCAGCGCGCGGGTGTTGAAATCGTAGGTCTCGACCATGTGTCGGCGCGCGGCCTGGCCGAGCGCGGCATAGTCCTGCGGCCGCTCCAGCACCGCGATCACCTGCCGCGCCAGCGCCGCCGGGTCGAGGAAATCGACCAGCAGCCCGGTTTCGCCCGCCCGCACCACCTCGCGCACCGGGGCGGTGTCGGAGGCGATCACCACCGCCCCCATCGCCATCGCCTCGAGCAGCGACCAGGACAAGACGAAGGGCACCGTCAGGTAGATATGCGCCCGCGAGATCTGGATCACCCGGCGGAAGTCGTCATAGGGCACCCGGCCGAGGAAATGCACCCGGCTCCAATCCACCCGGTCGCCCAGCTCCTTCTCCATCCGGCCGCGATAGCCGCCCTCGTCGGGGCTGTCGGGGCCGTAGGAGGTGGCGTTGCCGCCGATCACCAGCGCCCGCGCCTGCGGCCGGGCGGCGAGGATCTCCGGCAGGGCGCGCATGAAGATGTGGAAGCCCCGGGTCGGCTCCATGTTGCGGGCCATGTAGGTGAAGACCTCGTCGTCCCGCCCGACCCGCCGGCGAAGCCGGCCGAGCCCGACCGTGGCGGCCGGATCCGGCCCCAGAAGATCGGTGCGGATGCCGTCGTGGCAGACATAGCTCTTGGCGCCGAATTCGGGCGGGAAGGTCGCCATCTGCCAGGCGGTGGGCGACTGGCCGAGGTCGACGTCCGGCAGGCAGAGATGGTTCACCGCGTTGCGCGCCCGGGTGATCTGGGCGATCGCCTCGCCCGGCGGAAACTCCGGATCGAAGCCGATCGAGCCACCTTCCGAAAGGAAGTAATATTCCCAGTAGCCGAGGATCGGCACGTCCTTCCAGACCTGCTTGAGGAAGGCGAGCTCGCCCCAGCCGGCATGGCCGATGATGATGTCGGGGCGGAAGCCCTGCTCGTCCAGCTTGCGGCAGGCCAGATGCGCGCCGAGCCCCGCGCCCATGCAGTCCTCGAAATAGCGCGACAGCGGATAGGCACCCTCGTCCGCCTTGTGATGCGGCTTGTAGCGCGCCACGGTGACGCCGGCGATCGGCTGCACCTTCTCGCGCTGGGTCAGGAAGACGATGCGATGCGCCTTGCGCGCCGCGAGCCAGCCCACCAGCTCGCGATACTGTCCCGGCATGTTCTGGTGCACGAATAGGATGTTCATCGCCCGCCCCGCCCTGCCGGACCAGCACTAGGCAAGCGGCCGCCGTATCGCAAGCCCGAGGCTAGAGCATTCCCAGCGCGGCGACGAGCCAAAGCCCGAAGGTCCCGAGCCGGGTCTGCCGGAACAGGCCGAGCCGGCGCAACCGGGCCGGTCGGGCATACCAGGGCGCCTGGCGTGCCGCGGCATAGGCGGCCAACAGGCTGCGGCTTTCGCGGGTCAGATATGGCTCGGCCAGCTGCAGCGCCTCGATGTTCATGTCCTGCCAGCGCCGGAGCTGGCCGAACAGGCCGTGCCCGGCGGCCCGCAGATGCGCCCGCAAGCCGCGCCGGGCGCCCACCACATTGGCGTCGTGCTGCCGGTAGAGCAGCCCCAGTTCGGCATCGCGGATCACCCGGCCGCCGGCGCCGGTCACCATCAGATAGGCCCACCAGTCATGCGCGTAGACCACCCGCACCCGCCGCGCCGCCGCCTGCAGCAGCCGCAGCGCCGCCCGGTTCATCACGATCGTATTGCCCGGGGTGATGTTCTGCACCAGCGCATTGCGGAAATCCGGCGGCCTGCCCCAGCGTTCGGCGCCTTTCACATGCTGCAGGCTCTGGTCGCAGATCAACCGCCGCCCGCAATAGATCGCCGGCATCGAGGCCGGCAGCTCGGCCAGCGTCGCCACCGCATGGGCCAGCTTGCCGGGCAGCCAGACGTCGTCTTGGTCGGAGAAGGCGACATAGGGCGCCCCCGGTTCCACGGCGGCGAGCAGATGCAGGAAGTTCGCCGCGAAGCCCCGCCGTGGCCCGTCGATCAGGCGCAGCTCGCGCTCCGGATGCCGGTCTGCCCAGTCGAGCACCCGCATCGCCCCGTCGTCCTTCGAGCCGTCGTCGGAGACCACCAGACGCCAATCGGGGTGGGTCTGCCGAGCGAAACTGTCCAACTGTGCCTCGATGAAACGCGCCCCGTTGTAGAGGGCGAGCAGGATGGTCACCTCCCCCGCCGGGCGGGTCGGTCGCATCGTCATCAACCCGGCGGCAGCGGCTGCCAGCCAGGGCATATCGTCCTGTGCCTGGTACGTCATTCGATTAGTCCCCCAACGCCATTAAGGCTAGCGGGCGAGCCGTTAAGTAAGATTGAAATCGGGCCGCCGCGGCGCCGCCGCGGGCGGGCCGCCGGGGGGGAAAATTGGGCGAATTGTCGACAAAGGTCGCCCAGTTGCCCAGATTTGGCCCGGATTGTGGCGTCTCGGGGTGCTGATATGGCGTCGGATTGCACCAGCCGAGGGGGTCGGCCGCCGTGGTCACGATCGCGAAACAACAGGTCTTGGCGCCTGACGGCGGCGGTTTTCTGACCGGCGTCACCGGCATGCTGATCGGCGCCGGCAGCGGTGGGCCGCTGCTCTATCTCGCCACCTCCTACGGCGCCGGGGTCAGCGCCTATACGATCGCCAGCAACGGCAACCTGACACTGTCGGGCACCCGCACCTATGCCGGCTCCTCGGGCGGGATCGCCGCGCCCAACCTGATCTCGGTGCCGATCGCCGGCGCGCCGGTGCTGCTGCCGATCGGCACTTATGACCAGCAGCTGACCGCCTATGGCCTGGCCACCGACGGCACGCTGAACGGCAAGAAGGCGGCGGTGCTCAGCGCCGGCAGCGCCTTGCCGACCGCCACCGCCCATACCGTGCCGGTGACG
>JAKAJW010000276.1 GCA_021813645.1 Pseudomonadota bacterium
GAGACCACGGCCAGCGTCACCTTACCGGCATGGCCGCGCGACAAGGCGTCCACCTGCCCCGCCGCCTGCGACAGAATGACCTCGATCCGGGCCGCAGCCTCCAGCAGAACCTGGCCGTATTCGGTCAGCTGCGAACCCGCCGTATCCGAGCTGCGTTGCAGGACAGGAACCGCAAGAACGCCCTCTAACGCCTTGATTTGAGAATGAACTGCCGGCGCCGTCAGGTTCAATTCCTGGGCCGCGGCAACGATTGAGCCGCGCCGGGCCACCGCAGCCAGCGCCCGCAACTGCTTGAGCGTTAGGGCCTCGAATCCAGACATTAAATTATCCTAACTGAGAATCTGAAATATATAAATGTCATTTAATCTCCCCCTAGGCAATCCTCGCCGGGACTCGTCAGGATCGGCTCTTGGGAGGAGAACGATGCCGCTCGACCAACCCGCCTTCGCGGGATGCGACATTCCGCAGGAACTTCAGCAGGTCATGGACCGGCTCGCGCGCGTCGGCGCCGACCTGGCGCGTCTGATCGCCCGCGGCGGGATCGAGGACGATCTCGCTGGCAGCGTCGGCACCAATGCCGGCGGCGACGGTCAGAAGGCGCTCGACGTCATCGCCGACGATGCCTTCCGCGCCGCGCTGACCGGCTCCGGCGTACGCTTCTACGCCTCCGAAGAGCAGGACGAGGCGGTGGAGCTCGGCCCGACCGGCGCCTATGCGCTGGCAATCGACCCGCTCGATGGCTCCTCCAACATCGATTGCAACGTCTCGATCGGCACCATCTTCGCGATCTTTCCCGCCGCCGACACCGCCCCGGCCAGCTTCCTGCGCCCCGCCAAGGAGATCCTGGCCGGCGGCTACATCATCTACGGCCCGCAATGCAGCCTGGTGGTCAGCTTCGGCCAGGGCGTGCTGCTCTTCGTGCTGGATCCCGACACCCACCGCTTCACTCTGGTGAAGACAGGGGTGCAGGTGCCGGTAAAGTCGAAGGAATATGCGATCAATGCCTCGAACTACCGACATTGGCCGCAGCCGATCCGCTCCTATGTCGACGATCTCGTCGCCGGCGCCGAGGGGCCGCGCGGGCAGAATTTCAACATGCGCTGGATCGCCTCGCTGGTGGCCGAGACCCACCGCATTCTGGCCCGCGGCGGCGTCTTTCTCTACCCGCGGGACAGCCGCAAGGGCTACGAGAAAGGCCGGCTGCGGCTGCTCTACGAAGGCGCGCCGATCGCCTTCCTGATCACCCAGGGCGGCGGCGGCGCCACCGACGGCGAGGATCCGATCCTCGACCAGACCATCGAGACGCTGCACCAGCGCACCCCGCTCGTCTTCGGTTCCGCCGAAAAGGTCGCCCGCGTCGCCGCCTATCACGACCTGCCGGAGGAAGAGACCTCCGCCCTGTTCAACAAGCGCGGCCTGTTCCGGAGCTGAGAGACATGAGCAAGAAATTCCCGATCATCTCCGTCACCGGTTCCTCGGGCGCGGGCACCACCACGGTGAAGAACACCTTCGACCAGATCTTCCGCCGCGAGGGCATCAAGGCGGTCTCGATCGAGGGCGACGCCTTCCACAAGTTCGACCGCGCCGCGATGAAGGCGGAGCTCGACAAACGCGCCAAAGACGGCGATCACACCTTCTCGCATTTCTCCTACGAAGCCAACGAACTCAGCGAGTTGGAGCGCGTCTTTCGCGAATATGGGGAAACCGGCAAGGGTCGCACCCGCCACTATGTCCACGATGCGCGCGAGGCCGAGCTGTGGGGCGTGGCGCCCGGCAAGTTCACCGATTGGGCGCCGTTCGAGGACGGCTCCGACCTGCTGTTCTACGAGGGCCTGCACGGCTGCGTGAAGAACGAGACGGTGGACCTGCCGCGCTATGCCGATCTGAAGATCGGCGTGGTGCCGGTCATCAACCTGGAATGGATCCAGAAGATCCACCGCGACCGCGCGAGCCGCGGCTACACCACCGAGGCGGTGACCGACACGATCCTGCGTCGGATGCATGCCTATGTGCATTGCATCACCCCGCAGTTCACCGAGACCGACATCAACTTCCAGCGCGTTCCCGTCGTGGATACCTCCAATCCCTTCATCGCCCGCTGGATCCCGACGGCCGACGAAAGCCTTGTCGTCATCCGCTTCAAGAACCCGCGCGGGATCGATTTCCCCTATCTGATCTCGATGATCCACGGCTCCTGGATGAGCCGGGCCAATTCCATCGTCATTCCCGGCAACAAGCTCGACATCGCCATGCAGCTGATCCTGACGCCGCTGATCGAGCGTCTGGTGCGCGAGGCGAAGCGCGCCTGAGCCCCCTACCCGTCTGAGGAGTTTCCCATATGGCCCTGATTACGCTAAGACAACTGCTGGATCACGCGGCCGAGCACGGCTATGGCGTGCCGGCCTTCAACATCAACAACATGGAACAGGGCCTGGCGATCCTGAAGGCGGCCGAGGCCTGCGACGCCCCGGTGATCCTGCAGGCCAGCCGCGGCGCCCGCTCCTATGCCGGCGACATCATGCTGCACCACATGGTGGTCGCGCTGGCCGAGATGCATCCCGACATCCCGATCTGCCTGCATCAGGACCACGGCAACAACGACGCCACCTGCCTTTCCGCGATCCGCCACGGCTTCACCTCGGTGATGATGGACGGCTCGCTGCTCGAAGACATGAAGACCCCGGCCAGCTACGACTACAACGTCGAGATCACCACCCGGGTGACCAATGCCGCCCATTGGGTCGGCGCCTCGGTCGAAGGCGAGTTGGGCGTGCTCGGCAGCCTGGAAAGCGGCGAGGCCGCGAAAGAAGACGGCTCGGGCGCCGAGGGCAAGCTCAGCCACGACATGCTGCTGACCGATCCCGATCAGGCGGTGGATTTCGTGATGCGCACCAAGGTCGACGCGCTGGCGATCGCCTGCGGCACCTCGCACGGCGCCTACAAGTTCACCCGCAAGCCCGATGGCGACATCCTGGCGATGAATGTGATCGAGGCGATCCACGCGCGGCTGCCGAACACCCATCTGGTGATGCACGGCTCCTCTTCGGTGCCGCAGTATCTGCAGGATCTGATCAACGCCTCCGGCGGACGGATGCCGCAGACCTACGGCGTCCCGGTCGAAGAGATCGAGCGCGGCATCAAGCACGGCGTGCGCAAGGTCAACATCGACACCGACTGCCGCATGGCGATCACCGGCCAGTTCCGCCGGATCGCCGCCGAAAAGCCGAGCGAATTTGATCCGCGCAAGTTCCTGATCCCCGCCATGCAGGAGATGGAGAAGCTGGTGAAGGACCGCTTCGAGCGCTTCGGAACGGCCGGCAACTCATCGCAAATCAAGCCGATCATCCTCAACGACATGGCGCGCCGCTACGCCTCCGGCGCGCTCGACCCACAGACCGCTGCCGCCAAGGCCGCCTGAGACGGAGGAGACATCCGATGGACGACGTCAAAACCACCGAAATCACCGACAAGAAAAAGCGCTATGCCGCCGGTGTGCTGAAATACGCCCAGATGGGCTATTGGGACGGCGACTATGTCCCGAAGGACACCGATCTGCTGGCGCTGTTCCGGATCACCCCGCAGGACGGCGTGGACCCGATCGAGGCCGCCGCCGCAGTGGCCGGCGAAAGCTCCACCGCGACCTGGACGGTGGTCTGGACCGACCGGCTGACCGCCTGCGACCAGTATCGCGCCAAGGCCTACAAGGTCGAGCCGGTGCCGAACAACCCGGGCCAGTATTTCTGCTACGTGGCCTATGACCTGATCCTGTTCGAGGAAGGCTCGATCGCCAACCTGACCGCCTCGATCATCGGCAACGTCTTCTCGTTCAAGCCGCTGAAGGCGGCACGGCTCGAAGACATGCGCCTGCCGGTGGCCTATGTGAAAACCTACAAGGGCCCGCCGACCGGCATCGTGGTCGAGCGCGAGCGGCTCGACAAGTTCGGCCGGGCGCTGCTCGGCGCCACCACCAAGCCGAAGCTCGGCCTGTCGGGCAAGAACTACGGCCGGGTGGTCTACGAGGGGCTCAAGGGCGGCCTCGACTTCATGAAGGACGACGAGAACATCAACTCGCAGCCCTTCATGCACTGGCGCGACCGGTTCCTCTACGTGATGGACGCGGTGAACCGCGCCTCGGCCGAAACCGGCGAGGTGAAGGGCAGCTACCTGAACATCACCGCCGGCACGATGGAGGAGATGTATCGCCGCGGCGAATTCGCCAAGGAACTCGGCTCGGTCATCGTGATGATCGACCTGGTGATCGGCTACACCGCGATCCAGTCGATCTCGGAATGGGCGCGGCAGAACGACATGATCCTGCACCTGCACCGTGCGGGCCACGGCACCTATACCCGGCAGAAGAACCACGGCGTGTCGTTCCGGGTGATCGCGAAATGGATGCGCCTGGCGGGCGTCGACCATATCCACGCGGGCACCGCCGTCGGCAAGCTGGAGGGCGATCCGCTCACCGTGCAGGGCTATTACAACGTCTGCCGCGAGCTGCACAACGACATCGACCTGCCGCGCGGCCTCTACTTCGAGCAGGACTGGGGCGACATCAAGAAGGTCATGCCGGTCGCCTCGGGCGGCATCCATGCCGGCCAGATGCACCAGCTGCTCGACCTTTTCGGCGATGACGTCGTGCTGCAGTTCGGCGGCGGCACCATCGGCCATCCGATGGGCATCCAGGCCGGGGCCACCGCGAACCGGGTGGCGCTCGAGGCGATGACGCTCGCCCGCAACGAGGGCCGCGACATCAAGAACGAAGGCCCGGAAATCCTCCGCGCCGCCGCCAAGTGGTGCAAGCCCTTGGAAGCCGCGCTCGATGTCTGGGGCGACATCACCTTCAACTACACCTCGACCGACACGTCGGACTACGCGCCGACCGCCTCGGTCTCGAACTGAGGAGACAGACGATGCGCATCACTCAGGGCTGCTTTTCCTTCCTGCCCGATCTGTCCGACGACCAGATCACCGCCCAGGTCGAATACTGCCTGGGCCGCAACTGGGCGATCGGGATCGAATACACCGACGAGCCGCATCCGCGGAACACCTACTGGGACATGTGGGGCAATCCGATGTTCGACCTGAAGGACGCCAAAGGCGTCATGATGGAGCTCGCCGATTGCCGCAAGAACCATCCCGACAGCTACATCCGCCTGAATGCCTTCGACTCGACCCGCGGCTTCGAGACGGTGGTGATGAGCTTCATCGTCAACCGCCCGAAGGTGGAGCCGAAGATCCGCATGGTGCGGACCGAGGTCGCCGGCCGGACGCTACGCTACACCCATGAGGTGGTCCGCTAGGACCGCCCCCGGTCCGGGGGCCCCGCCCCCGGCCACCCAAGGGCTCTTCGCCGCGTCGCAGAGCCGAAGACCTAGCCGCCGAGCCGGAGTGAGCCGAGATGGATGCCGACACCGTGACCCCTGCGACCCCTGCCCCGACCAAAGTCGACCTGCGCGCCGAGTTCGAGGAAAGTGGCGTCCGCGAGGTGCTGGAGGAACTCGACCGCGAGCTGATCGGCCTGGCGCCGGTGAAAAGCCGGATCCGCGAGACCGCGGCGCTGCTACTGGTGGACCGGGCGCGAACCCAGCTCGGCCTCGCCCATGAGACGCCGACGCTGCACATGTCCTTCACCGGCAATCCCGGCACCGGCAAGACCACGGTGGCGTTGAAGATGGCCGGCCTGCTGAAGCGGCTCGGCTATGTGCGCAAGGGCCATCTCGTCAGCGTGACGCGCGACGACCTCGTCGGCCAATACATCGGCCATACCGCTCCGAAGACCAAAGAGGTCCTGAAGCGGGCGATGGGCGGCGTGCTCTTCATCGACGAGGCCTACTACCTCTACCGCCCCGACAACGAACGCGACTACGGCCAGGAGGCGATCGAGATCCTGCTCCAGGTGATGGAGAACAACCGCGACGACCTCGTGGTGATCCTCGCCGGCTATGCCGACCGGATGGAGAATTTCTTCCAGTCCAACCCGGGCTTCCGCAGCCGGATCGCGCATCACATCGAATTCCCCGACTATTCCGACGCCGAGCTGCTGGCCATCGTCAAGCATATGATGGCGGATCAGAGCTATACGATGACGCCCACGGCCGAGGCCGCCTTCTCCGAATACATCCGCCTGCGCCGCGCCCAGCCGCATTTCGCCAACGCCCGCTCGATCCGCAACGCCTTCGACCGGGCCCGGCTGCGCCAGGCCAACCGTCTCTTCGAAACCGCCAAGGGTGCGCTGGACGCGGCCACGCTTTCCACGATAGAGGAACCCGACATCCGCGCGAGCCGCGTCTTCCGCGGCGGGCTCGACAGCGACCGCCAGCGCGTCAAGGAGGAGTCGAAATGACCTTCGACCGTTCGATCAAGATCGCCCCCTCGATCCTCTCCGCCGATTTCGCCAATTTCGGCGCCGAGATCCGGGCGATCGAAGCACAGGGCGCCGACTGGGTGCATGTCGATGTGATGGACGGCCATTTCGTGCCGAACCTCACCTTCGGACCGCCCGCCGTGAAGGCCTTCCGGCCGCATGTGAAGACCTTCATGGACGTTCACCTGATGATCGCTCCGGTCGACCCCTATATCGAGGCCTATGCCGAGGCCGGCGCCGATATGATCACCGCCCATGTCGAGGCGGGTCCGCATATCCACCGTACCTTGCAGGCGATCCGCGCGCAGGGCGTGAAGGCGGGCGTGGTGCTGAACCCCGGCACGCCGGCCGAGGCGGTCGCCGATGTGCTCGACCTGTGCGACATGGTGCTGATCATGACGGTGAACCCGGGCTTCGGCGGCCAGAAGTTCATCCACTCCGGTGTCGAGAAGACCCGCAAAATCCGGGCGATGATCGGCGACCGGCCGATCCATATCCAGATCGACGGCGGCATCACGCCGGAGACGGCGCCGCTGGTCGCTGCCGCCGGGGCGGACGTGCTGGTGGCGGGGTCGGCGGTGTTCAAGGGCGGCTCGGTCGACAATCCGGGCGTTTATGGCGCCAATATTCGCGCGATCCGCGCCGCCGCCGAGGCCGCCCGCCGCGAGAGGGCCGCCTGATGGCCGCCACCGCCCCGGTTTGCGATTTCGGCTGGAAGGCGCCCGATTTCCGCCTGCCGGCCACCGACGGCCGCCAGTTCACGCTTGCCGATGTGGCCGGGCCCAAGGGCACGCTGGTGATGTTCATCTGCAACCATTGCCCCTATGTGCAGGCCGTGCTCGACCGCATCATCCGCGACGCCAAGGATCTCGCGGCGCTGGGCATCGGCGTGGTGGCGATCTCCTCGAACGATGCGCTCGCCTATCCGCAGGACGGCTTCGCCGCGATGACGGCGGTGGCCGAGACCCATCGCTTCCCGTTCCCCTACCTCTACGACGCGAGCCAGGCGGTCGCCCGCGCCTATGACGCCGTCTGCACGCCGGATTTCTTCGGCTTCAACGCCGCAGGAGAGCTGCAGTATCGCGGCCGGCTCGACGCCTCCGGCCGCAATCCGGCGCCGCCGGACGCCCGCCGCGAGCTTTACGAAGCGATGCGCCAGATCGCCGAGACCGGGCGCGGCCCGGCCGAGCAGGTTCCCGCCATCGGCTGTTCCATCAAGTGGAAGGCCGCATGAGGATCGTCTTCGATCTCGATGGCACGCTCATCGACTCCGCCCCGGACATTCACGCCACCTCGAACGCGGTGCTGGAAGAACGCGGCTTCGCACCGCTGACCTACGCCCAAGTGAAGAGCTTCATCGGCAAGGGCGTCCCGCATCTGGTGCATCAGTTGCTGCAGGCATCCGAGGCCGATCCCAACGGCCCGCTGCATGCCGAGATGGTGGCGGCGATCAACGCCCGCTACGAACGCGCTGTGGGCCTGACCCAGCCCTATCCGGGGGTGCGCGAAGCCCTCGCGGCATTGGCGGCCCAGGGCTGGCGGCTTGGCATTTGCACCAACAAGCCGCTGGCGCCGACCCGCGCCGTGCTGCGCCATCTCGATCTGCAGGATGCCTTCGAGATCGTGCTCGGCGGCGACAGCCTGCCGGAACGCAAGCCGGACCCGACGCCGCTCTATGCCGCTTTCGCCGGGCTCGGCGAGGGGCCCGCGCTCTATGTCGGCGACAGCGAGGTGGATGCCGAAACCGCCGCGCGGGCCGAAATCGCCTTCGCGCTCTATACCGAAGGCTACCGCAAGGCACCGGTCGAGACGCTGCCGCACGATGTCGCTTTCGCCGATTACGCCGAGCTGCCGGCAATCGCCGCGCAGGTGGCGCGGTGAGCCTGGCGGCGCTGCTCTTCGACGTCGACGGCACCCTGGCCGAAACCGAAGAGGCCCACCGCGCCGCCTTCAACGCGGCCTTCGCCGCCCGCGGCCTCGACTGGCACTGGAGCCGGGACGACTACCGCCGCCTGCTCGCCACCACCGGCGGCAAGGAGC
>JAKAJW010000132.1 GCA_021813645.1 Pseudomonadota bacterium
GGCGCCGGAAGCCGCCGAAACGGCCGCCGAGGCGCCTGAAGCCGCCGCCAAGCCGGCCCGCAAGCGCAGCCGTGGCGGGCGCGGCCGCAAGGCCGCCGCCGCGCCGGCGGACGCCGAAGGTGCGGCCGAGGCTCCGGCGGAAGCGCCGGCCGAGGCGGCCCCGGAAGCCGCGCCGGAGCCGGAGGTCAGCGAAGCTGCCGCGCCGGAAGTCGGCGAAGCGGAGGCCGCCGAAGCGGCGCCCGCCAAGAAACCCGCCCGCCGCCGGCGCAGCCCGAAGAAGGCCGCCGCAGAGGCGGAAGCCGCAGAAGCCGCCGCCGTCGTGGAAGCCACCCCTGAAGCGGCCGCCGCCCCGGCTGCAGAACCGGCGCCAGAACCGGTCGTCGAAGCGACGCCCGAGCCAGCGCCGGAGCCGGCTGCCGCCGCGGCGCCGCTCGCCGTTCCGGCGGCTGGCGACGCGGTGACCAGTGGCTCTGCGCTGCAGCCCACGCCCAGCCCGGAGGTGGCCGAGCTTGCCGAGGCGGCAGAGCCCGAAGGCGAGGCGAAGCCGAAGAAACGCGGCTGGTGGTCGCTCGGCCGCTAAGCCGGAACTCTTGGGGCGGGGCGCCCGCTGCGGCGCCCGCCCCGATACGCCCTCTGCCGGCGATCCGGTGATGGTGGCGCTCGTCCGTCCCGACATGCTCTGGCTGCCGGCCTATCGCGCCGCCCTCGCGCAGGGCTGGTCGCCCGACAACCTGCGCCCGGCGGCGGCCGGCGAGTTGCTTGCCGCCAGCGCCGCCGACCCGGCGGATTTCCTCGTCGGGCTCGACGATCCCGCCCCTGAGGGGCGCACCGTCACCCTGCCGGACGGCAGCCGCGTTCCCCGCCTGCCGAGCCTGTCTCGCTGGATCATCGCCGATGGCTTCGTCGGCCAGATCTCGCTGCGCTGGCAGCCCGGCGGCGACGCGCTGCCGCCCTATGTGCTCGGCCATATCGGCTATGGCGTCGTGCCCTGGGCGCGCCGCCGCGGCCATGCCGGCGCGGCGCTCGGCTTGATCCTGCCCGAGGCCCGCGCCCAGGGCTTGACCCGGGTGGAGCTGACGACCGAGCCCGACAACATCGGCTCGATCCGGGTGATCGAGAAAAACGGCGGCCGTCTCGTCGAGCGCTTCACCCGCGGTCCGCAATACGGCCAGACCCCGGCGCTGCGCTTCGTCATCGCGCTCTAACGGCCGAGCCCGGATCTCGCCCAAAATTCGGTCCAACGTCGGTGTGAAATCGGTGCCAAATCGGTGCCAAATCGGTATTTGGATTTCGTCGAAGTTTCCTTGGCTTAGCGGCGGAAGCTCTCGTTCGTTCCGGGGCCGCGGCGCGCCGGCTCAAGATTTCGTTAACCATGGCGCCGGGGCTGCGGCGGCAGGGCGCGTGACGGCGGGCGCGAAATCGTCTATGCGGGCGGAATGTTCGGCATGACCCTGATCGACGCAGGCCTGCTGCCCGCCATGGCGATCGCCCTGGCGGCGGGCGTTCTGTCCTTTCTCAGCCCCTGCGTGCTGCCGATCGTGCCGCCCTATCTGGCCTTCATGTCAGGCCTCAGCCTCGCCGATCTGACCGAGGGCCGCCGCCGCCGCTCGGCCCTGCTGCCGGCGCTGGCCTTTGTGCTGGGCCTGTCCACGGTCTTTCTGTTCCTGGGCTTCACCGCCTCCGCCTTCGGGGCGTTCTTCCTGAAGAATTCCAATATCTTCGCGACGATCTCCGGGGTCGTCGTGATGGTCTTCGGGGCGCATTTCCTGGGCGTCATCAGCATTCCCTTCCTGAACCGCGAAGCGCGGCTCGACGCCGGCGACCGCGGCGGCTCCGCCTTCGGCGCCTATATCCTCGGCCTCGCCTTCGCCTTCGGCTGGACCCCCTGCATCGGCCCCCAACTGGGCGCCATCCTGGCGCTGGCGGCCGACCAGGCCAGCCTCGCCCGTGGCACCTTCCTGCTGGCGGTCTATGCCGCGGGCCTCGGCCTGCCCTTCCTCCTCGTCGCGGCCTTCCTGCCGCGGCTCACCGGCACGCTGGGCTGGTTCAAGCGGCATATGGAGCGGATCGAGCGCCTGATGGGCCTGCTGCTCTGGACTATCGGCCTGCTGATGCTGACCGGCGGCTTCTCCAGCTTCTCTTATTGGCTCCTGGAAACCTTCCCCGGCCTATCTTCGCTCGGATAACTGCTTAATTCTGCCCGTTTCTTCCGCGAGTCTGGGCTGATCCGGAGGGCGAGATGGACAGCGAGTCGCAGGGCAGAGTGAGGCGCAGGCGGGTGTTTTACATTCCCGGTTACGATCCCGTGCCGGCGCGCCGTTATCGCGAGATCTATCGCCGGGAGGGCGCCGAGCAGGCGGCCCATTGTGGCTATTCTCTGGCGCTGACGCCGCGTCCGGCCGGTCAGGCCTACGGTTGGCGGGTGGCGGCCGAGATCGAGGGCCAGCCGGTCGAGACCGAGGTCGAGGTGCTGGTCTGGTCCGACATCGTGAAGGAGTCGATGGCCCAGGGCATCCTGGCCACCTATCTCCAGCTGTTCCGCACCGCTTGGGCCTATATCGGCTCCGGCGCCTTGGCCCGGCTGATGCAACTGCGCAAGGGACCGGTGATCGCGGCGCTCTATCCGATCGTCATGCTGCTGGCCCAACTCGTCGTCGCGGTGGCGCTTGGCGCCCTGGCGGGTGGGCTCGTCGCGCAGGTCCTGCCCTGGTGGGCGGGGGCGGTCCTCGGCCTGGCCGTCGCGGCGCTGCTGTTGCGCGGGTTCAAGCGGCTGGATCGTCGGCTCTACGCCTATTACCTGATGCACGACTATGCCTTTACCGCCCAGTCCGGTGGGCAGAACCCGCCCGAACTCGAGGCGCGGATGGCTGAGTTCCGCACCGCGATCGAGGCGGCCTTGGCTTCGGATGTCGACGAGGTGCTGGTGGTCGGCCATTCCTCCGGCGCGCATCTCGCCGTCTCGATCCTCGCCGATGCGATACGCCGTGGCGCGGTTTCGGCGCGCGGGCCGGCGCTCGGCTTTCTGTCGCTCGGCCATGTGGTGCCGATGGCGAGCTTCCTGCCCGGCGCCTGGCGGCTGCGCAACGATCTGCACTACCTCGCCGCCCGGCCGGAACTGACCTGGGTCGATGTGACTGCGCCTGGCGACGGCTGTGCCTTCGCGCTGTGCGATCCGGTGGCAGTCAGCGGGGTGGCGCCGAAGGCGAAGCTTTGGCCGCTGGTGGTCTCGGCGGCCTTCACCCAGACGCTGAGCCGCAAGCGCTGGCGGCAGTTGCGCTGGCGCTTCTTCCGGCTGCATTTCCAATACCTTCATGCCTTCGACCGGCCCGGCGACTACGACTATTTTCAGATCACCGCCGGCCCGCGAACCCTGGCCTGCCGCTATGCCGGCCGCACCGCCTCGAAGAGCCGGATCGAGCGCGCGGTTTCCCGCCATACGAGCCGGGCCGCATGATTCCGCCGAAGCCGCAGGCGCGGGCCGATCGAGTCGGGCTCTGGCGCTATCTGAGACTGTTCCGGGCCGACATCCTTTCGGCCCAGCCGGCGCGGCTGTACCGGGCCTGGATGGCGGAGTTCCGCACCCCTTTCTTCACCAGCTTCCTGTGTAACGACCCCAAGCTGGTGGCCGAGGTGCTGACCGAGCGGCCGGAGGAGTTTCCGAAATCCGAGCGGGTGGGCGAGGGGCTGCGGCCGCTGCTCGGCCGCTCGGTCTTCGTCACCAATGGCGAGACCTGGAAGCGCCAGCGGCGGATCATCGATCCGGCCTTCGAAGGCGGGCGGCTGCGCGACACCTTCCCGGCGATGCTGGCGGCGGCGCAGGCGGCGGTGGCGCGGCTGGCGGAGGGCGCGCAAGAGATCGAGGCGCCGATGAGCCATGCGGCGGCGGATGTGATCTTCCGCACGCTGTTCTCGATTCCGATCGAACACGAGCTGGCGACCCAGGTCTTCACCGAATTCCGGGCCTATCAGCGCAGCCAGCCGATCCTGAACCTGGCCGCCTTCGTGCCCTTGCCGCGTCTGCTGCCGCGCTTCCACCGCCGCGAGACGCGCCGGGCGGCGCGGGCGATCCGGGCGCTGATCGCGCAGTTGACGGCGGACCGGGCGCAAGAAATCGCGGCGGGCGCGGCGCCCGACGATCTGGCCACCAAGATCATGACCACGGCGGATCCGCAGACCGGTGCGCGCTTCGCCACCGCCGAGATGGTCGACCAGGTGGCGATCTTCTTTCTTGCCGGGCATGAGACTTCGGCCTCGGCCTTGGCTTGGTCGCTCTATCTGCTGGCGCGCGCGCCGGAGGTGCAGGAACGGGTTGCGGCCGAGGCGGCAGAGCTTCCGGAAAACCCGGCTTTCTCGGATATGTCCAAGCTGAAGTTCACGCGCGATGTGTTTCGGGAGGCGCTGCGGCTCTATCCGCCGGTGCCGATGATGGTGCGCGAGGCGCGCTGCCCGATGCGGTTCCGCGGACGGCGGGTTCCGAAGGGGGCGCAGATCGTCCTCAGCCCCTGGCATCTGCACCGGCACGTGCGGCTCTGGGTGGAGCCCGACGCCTTCGATCCCGACCGCTGGCAGGGCGAGGCGGCGCGGGTCTCGGCTCGCGAGGCCTATATTCCCTTCTCCGCCGGGCCGCGGGTCTGCAGCGGGGCGGGCTTCGCGATGGTCGAGGGTGTGCTTCTGCTCGCCCTTCTGGCCCGCGCCTTCCGCTTCGATCCGGTTGCCGGACGCGAGCCGGTGCCGGTCGCCCATCTGACGGTTCGAGCGCGCGACGGCATCTGGCTGCAGCTCAGCCGGCGCGGCTGAAATAGGCGCCGAGATAGCCGGTCACCGTGCCGTCGGGGAAGAACGGGATTGCCAGCCGTCGCTGGTCGCGCCAGCCGTCGACGAGACGGTAGCCGAGCGCCGCCATCTCGGCCAGGAAGCTGTCTTCGTTCTCGATCCGGTAGGGCACCGCCGCGCTGCCGATGTTTTGCACGGTCCAGAAGGTGGCGGCTCCGCGCATCATCGGACTGCGGCTGACAAAGACATGCGGCGGCAGCCTTTCCAGGCTTTGTAGCGCCTCGGCCAGGCCCGGCCGCAGATATTGCAGCGCGCCGCAGATCAGGAAGACGTCCGGAGCGCCGGCGAGTTCGGTGGTGAAGCTCAGCCCCGGAAAGTCGCCGGCGGCAAGCATCGCCCGGCCGGCCTCGACCACTTCCGGAACCTCTCTGATCCGCCAGTCCAGCCCGTCGGGAAAGGGCAGCAGGCTGCGGTAGCTGGCATATTCCTTGGCCAGGCTGCCGCCGGGATTGAGGATGCGCAGGCCGGGGCGCAGCAGCGGCGCCAGATGCAGGAGCACCGGATAGTCGCGTTCGGCCAGCGGATGGATGGCGACGCCTTCGGGGGCGCGGTAGGTAAGCACGTCCGTGCGCTTGCGGATCCGGTGCTCGGTCGCGGCGGCGGCCTGGGCCTCCTCCCAGCTGCGATAGACCCCGCGGCAGGCGGCGACATTGTTGGGATAGACCCGCCAGTAGCGCCAGGCGTCGGCGGTCAGGGGCGTCAAGTTAATGACGGCTTTGATGAAGTCGCGCATGGTGTCGTCCGTATCGGCGGCCCGCCAGGAACCGGACTGTCGCAGCGCTGCGCGGTTGCGACAAGTGCCAAGCGGCGGGACAGTCTTTCCCGCCGCCCGCGACGATGGCGTCAGGCCCGGGCGGCGCGCCCGCCGCGCCGGCCGCCGCGGCCCACCGAGGCGGCCGCTGCGGACGCCTCGGCGAAGCTTTGCCCCGCCTCGACCGCTTCGATGACGCGGCTGAAGCGGATCCACTCGGCGCCGTTCGGGTCATGGTTCATCAGGAAGTTGGCGGCGCGGATCGCTTCCATCTCGCCTTGGCGGATCGGGTTCATGATGGCGCTGGTCATCCCGGCGCCGATTGCCATCGGCAGGAAAGCGGCGTTGATCCCATGCCGGTGCGGCATGCCGAAGGAGATGTTCGAGGCGCCACAGGTGGTGTTGACGCCGAGTTCCTCGCGCAAACGGCGCACTAGGGTGAAGACCTGCTGGCCGGCCGATGCCAGCGCGCCGACCGGCATCACCAGCGGGTCCACCACGATGTCATGCGCCGGGATGCCGTAGTCGGCGGCGCGCTCGACGATCTTCTTGGCCACGGCAAACCGGACCTCCGGGTCCATCGAAATGCCGGTGTCGTCGTTCGAAATCGCGACCACTGGCACGTTGTATTTCTTCACCAGAGGCAGCACGAGCTCCAGCCGCTCTTCCTCGCCGGTGACCGAGTTCAGCAGCGGCCGGCCCTCGGCGGCCTCGAGCCCGGCCTCCAGCGCGCCGGGTACCGAACTGTCGATGCACAGGGGGACGTCGACCAGCCCCTGCACCAGCTCGATCATCTGCCGCATCAGCGGCGGCTCGGTCTGGTTCGGGTCGGGGTTGGAATTGTAGACCACGCCCGCATTCACATCGAGCACCATCGCCCCGCAGGCGACCTGTTCCAGCGCGTCCTTCTCGACGGTGGCGAAGTTGCCCGCCTCGAGCTCGGCGGCGAGCTTCTTGCGGCCGGTCGGATTGATCCGCTCGCCGATCACGCAGAACGGCTCGTCGAAGCCGATGACGACGGTTTTCGTTTTCGATTCCAGAACGGTGCGGGTCATGCGGCCTCTCCTGTCAGGCGCAGGAGCACGGGCTCCAGCGCGGGGTCGGTAAAATCTCTGATCGCGACCTCGGCACCGGCGCGGCGGAGCGCCGCCGGATCGGGGCCGATGCCCACGGTGAAAGCGCCCGAAGCGCGGGCGGCGGCGAGCCCCGCGGGGCTGTCCTCGAAGGCGATGCTTTCGGCGGGGCCCACGCGCAAGAGGCGCATCGCCGCCAGATAGGGGTCGGGTGCCGGCTTGCCGCGCGGGGTTTCCTCGCCCGAGACGATCACGTCGAAGCTCGCGCGGACACCGATCGCCTCCAGCATCGCCTCGGCGTTCAGTCGCGGTGCGTTGGTGACCACCGCCGTCTCCCAGCCCGCGGCGCGCGCGCGCGCCAGCAGCGCGGCCAGACCCGGCGTTGCCGGATAGGGTCGCGGCAGGCGGCGACGGAATTCGGCCTCTTTCGCTTCGGAAAGCGCCTGCGGGTCGGGTTCGTCGGGAAAGGCCTCGGCGAAGAAGTCGAGGTTCATCCGGCCGTGGATATGGGCCGCGTAATAGGCCTCGTCCACCACCACGCCGCGCGGTGCCAGCAGGTCTGCGAAGACGGCGCGGTGGATCGGGTCGGTCATCATCATCGTCCCGTCCAGGTCGAAGAGCAGCGCCGCCGGCATTGGATTCAGGCCGTCGCGTCGGCTTGCGCCCCGCCGCCATGCTCGGCGGCCCAGGTCGCGTTGGCCTTGATCCCGCCGAGCGGGAAGAAATGCACCGCCTCGATGCCGAAATCGGGATGCCGTGCCTTATGGGCGGCAAGCTCTGCGATGAACTCGTCTGGTTCGAAGGGCAGCAGCAGCTTGGTCACGTCCTTGGCGCGTTTCTGCAGCACCTTCAGCGAGGGGCCGACGCCACAGGCGATGGCGAATTTCAGGAGCGTTTGCAGCTTCGCGGGGCCGGCGACGCCGATATGGACGGGCAGATCGATTCCTTCGGCCTTCAGGCGGCCGACCCAGTCGATCACCGGCTTGGCCTCGAAGCAGAACTGGGTGGCGATCGCCATCCGCGCATCGGTGCGCTCGGAAAGGGCCTGCTTCCACTTCAGCGCCTGCATCACGGCGCGGTCGGAGCCGTCGGGGTCGATGTCCTTGTTGCCCTCGGGATGGCCGGCGACATGCAGCCGCTCGAACCCGTCGAAGAGGCCGGTCTCAATCAGCTGCATGGAGTTGTCGAACGCACCCACCGGTGTCGCCACCCCGCCGCCGATCAACAGCGCCTGCCGGACGTCGGCTTCGCCGCGATAGCGGGCCACCCAATCGGCCAGTTCGGCGCGGTCCTTGAGGATACGGGCGGGGAAATGCGGCATCGGGGCGAAGCCCTCGCCGGTCAGCCGCTTGGCCGTCGCCACCATGTCGGCGATCGGTGTGCCCTCGATATGGGCGATGTAGACGCGGGTGCCGGCGGGCAGCAGGGCGCGGAAATCCTCGATCTTCTCGGCGGTGCGCGGCATCACCTCGATCGAATAGCCCTGCAGGAAGGCCCCGACCGCGCCGGAAGCCGCGTCTGGCGTCGTGGTTTCTGCGCGACGGAAGTTCAAAAGCGCCATGATGGCCTCCCTCAGGCTCACGTCGGCGGGCCCTCTCAGGCTCGGCCTTCGTTTTCGATGAGCGCTTTCAGGCGCCCGCTGTCGTATTCGGTCTCGATCCGCTGGGCCTCGGCCTGCGCGACCTCCGTCGGCTCTCCCGCGACCTCATAGGGCGCGGCCTTCCGCCACTC
>JAKAJW010000157.1 GCA_021813645.1 Pseudomonadota bacterium
ATTTGGCGGGGCGTTCGGCCTTCAGCGGCGCCGCCGCGGCCGGCGCGTCGATCAGGGTCAGCCGGGTGGCGGCTAGCCTGGCCTCGCCGGGCTTCGGTTCCGCCGCATCGGCGCCTGCCTCGCGGCGGCGGCTGGCGAAGCCGGTTGGGCGCTCGGCGGCCTGCGGCTCGGTTCCGTTCGGCGCGGTTTCGTTCGGTTCGGCCCGTTGGGGGGCGGCCGGTGCCGCGGTCGCCGGCCGCGCGTCGGCCAGGACCTCCGTGGCCAGATCGCCGTCGAGCAATTCGCCCTCGGCCGGATCGACGTCGACCAGAACCGGCGCGGTGACGCCGGCGCCGCGCGGCAGCGGTGTCGCGGCGCGCTCGCTGACCGGCGCCGATCTGGCGACCGGCTCGGCCTCCACCAGGGCCGCCGGGCGCTTTGCCTGGGGGACTTCTGCGGCGGCGGTCGCGAGGGCGGGTTCCGGCGCCGAGGCGGAGCCGTCGTCGTCGTCCTCGGGAATGTCGATCATCGGCGCTTCGGCGGCGTCCGCCTCGGCCAGCGCGGGTTCGGCTTCGGGGGCTTCTGCCAGGGCGGGTTCGGCCGCCGCTGCGGGCAGGGGCGCTACCCCTGTGGCAACGCTTGCCGCACCCCCTGCCGCCAGCCGCGTTTCGCGGCCGATCCCGCGCACCGGATCCTGGTCGCGTTCCACCCGCTCGCCGGCCAGCAGCGCGGCGGCGCTGCGGGCGGTGCCGAAGAAGGGTTCGCCGGCAAAGCGGCCCTCGGGCGGCATGGCGACGAAGGAGACCGGGTTGAAGCGATGTTCCAGCGCGAATTGCTCGGCCTCGTCCAGCGTCTCGCGCGCGACCACCGCCACCTGAACCTCGGCGCCATGGCCGGACCAGTCGAACACCAGATCGGCGACCCGGTAGGGCGTGCGATCTTCGAGCGCGGCGGCGATCTGGGCGCGGCGCTCGGCCACGCCCGGGCCGGGGGCAGGCAGGCGCAGATAGCGGATCTGCGAATTCGGCAGGATCAGCTTCGTGGTGACGCCGCGGGGCTCCAGCGCGGCGGCGGTGGTGCGCAGGAAATCCACCGCCTTGCCCAAGTCCGCGCGGTCGAGCGCGACCTCGCCCACCAGGCTCCAGCCCTGCGGGGTGCGGTGCAGCAAGCCGATCCCGTCATGGCTGAGGTTCAGTGCGAAACTTGGTTTCATTCCTATGCTCTACCACAGGATCTTGAAGCCAGGGAGGCTAGCCCCCGGGTCGTTTTGTTCTACAGCAGGAAACCGCCGAACGAAAGAAAATCCCCCGCCCTGCGACGTTCCACCCTTGCCAGCGGCGGGTCTGCGCCGGAGGTTGGCGGGGTCCGGACAGCTGGCCGGGCGGCAGAGCGGAGGAAGGGCGATGCAGGCATTTCGGGGGCTGCTGGTCGCGGCGGCGCTGGCGACCGCGGCGGTCGGGCTGGCGGGGGCGTCGTCGGCGGCACCGGTCGAGGCCGGCGGGCCGACCATCACCGTGAGCGGCGAGGGCCGGGTCAGCCGGGCGCCCGACATGGCCGAGATGCGGCTGTCGGTGACCGCGCTCGCGCCGACCGCGGCGGCGGCGCTGGCGCAGGCCTCGGGCCAGTTGGCCGGGGTGCTGAAGCGGCTCGCGGCCGAGGGCGTGGCCGAGGCCGACCTGCAGACCACCGGCCTGTCGCTGGCGCCGCGCTGGGACACGCCGCCGGCGGGCAGCGGCCAGGTGGCGAAGATCGCCGGTTTCGAGGCGGCCAGCACGCTCACCGTGAAGCTGCGCGCGCTCGACAAGCTCGGCGGGCTGCTCGACGCGGTGGTGAAGGACGGCGCCAACGGCTTTTCCGGGCTCAGCTTCGGGCTGGCCGATCCCGCCGCGGCCGAGGATGCCGCCCGCCGGGCGGCGGTGGCCGATGCGATGCACAAGGCCGCGCTTTACGCCGCGGCGGCCGGGGTGAAGCTCGGCCCGCTCGAGGCGATCCGCGACGGCGGCGAAAGCCGCCCGGTGCCGATGTTGCGGGCCGCGCCGATGGCGATGGCCGCCGTGCCGGTGGCGCAGGGCGAGCTGGAGATCACCGCCCAGGTCACCCTGGTCTTCGCCATCGCCGAATGAGCCCGGCCGGTCAGCCCACCGCCTTGCTCAGCGCCTGATCGAGGTCGGCGATCAGATCCTCGGCGTCTTCGATGCCGATCGACAGCCGCAGCACATTGTCGCCGGCGCCGGCCTTGGCGCGCTGCTCGGGGCTTAGCTGGCGGTGGGTGGTCGAGGCCGAGTGGATGATGAGCGACCGCGCGTCGCCGAGGTTCGCGACATGGCTGAACAGCTCCACCGCATTGACCAGCTTCACGCAGGCCTCGTAGCCGCCTTTGATCGCAAAAGTGAAAAGCGCGCCGGCTCCGCGCGGGCAGATCCGCTTCACCCGGTCGAAATAGGGCGAGGACGGCAGACCGGCATAGGTGACGAACTCGACCCGCGGATCGGCTTCCAGCCAGGCGGCGACGCGCTTGGCGTTCTCCACGTGCCGGGCCATGCGCAGCGATAGCGTCTCGATCCCCATCAGCGTGTAATGCGCGGCCTGTGGGTTCATCGTCATGCCGAGATCGCGCAGCCCGATGGCGATGCCGTAGAAAGTGTAGGCCAGCGGCCCGAAGGTCTCGTGGAACTTCAGCCCGTGATAGGCCGGCTCCGGCTCCGACAGGGCCGGGAACTTGCCCGAGGCCGACCAGTCGAAGCGGCCGGAATCGACCACCGCGCCGCCGGTGACGGTGCCGTTGCCGGTAAGGTATTTCGTCGTCGAATGCACCACCAGCGCGGCGCCGTGCTCGATCGGCCGGCAGAGCCAGGGGCTGGCCGTGGTGTTGTCGACGATCAGCGGCAGGCCGAGCCGGTCGGCCAGCTTCGCCACCGCGTCGAGATCGGTGATATAGCCGCCGGGATTGGCGATCGACTCGCAGAAGATCGCCCGGGTGTCTTCGTCGATCGCCGCCTCCAGCGCGGCGAGGTCATCGAAATCGACGAATTTGGCCGACCAGCCGAATTTGCGGATCGTATTGGTGAACTGCTGCACCGTGCCGCCGTAGAGCCGGGTGGAGGCGACCACGTTCCGCCCCGGCGCCATCAGCGGAAACAGCGCCATGATCTGCGCCGCATGGCCGGAGGAGCAGCAGACCGCGCCGACCCCGCCTTCCAGCGTGGCGATGCGCTCCTGCAGCACGCTGACCGTGGGGTTGGTCAGGCGCGAGTAGATATAGCCCACCTCCTGCAGATTGAAGAGCGCCGCGGCATGGTCGGCGTCGCGGAAGACATAGGCCGTCGTCTGGTAGATCGGCGTCTGCCGGGCGCCAGTGGCCGGGTCGGGCCGCGCCCCGGCATGGATCTGCAAAGTGTCGAAACCGTAGCTCTTGGCCATGAACTCCTCCCTCGTTCCGCGGCAGTCCGAGGCTAGGCCAAGGCCGCCGCGGGCACAACGCGGTGCGTGAGCGACGGCGTTCCAGACCCGGCCAGCGCGGCGGAACGGCAGTCCGGCCGCGGCGCGCGGCGCGATATTTTCTCCCTCCCCCGATTCGCATCGCCTTCCAACGCATTGACCCCCGCCGTGACGGCGGCCAGACTGGGGCCAAGCCCAACTGCAGGAGCGCTGACATGCCGACCCACCGCTGGCTTTCTGGCCCGATCACCGCCGCCGGCCTGGCCGCCAGCCTCGCCCTTACCCTGGCCGCCGGCGCCGCCCATGCCGGCGATGTGGCGAAGTTCGAAAGCGAGCTGCGCAGCGCCTATGCCGGCTACCGCAAGGCGCTGTTCGCCTCCAATTCCGGCACGGCGGCCGACACCGTGGCGGCGGTCGATCACTTCTCGGCGCAATGGGCGGCGCTGATGGTGGAATGGCGCTCGGCCCGGCCGCCGCAATATGCCGACGACCCGAAATGGCCGGAGACCCTGGCCCAGGTCGCCGCCGCGCTCGACACCGCCAAGAAGCAGGCCGCCGACGGTCAGCTCGCCGCGGCGCATGACACGCTGGAACAGGTGCGCGCCGCCTTCAGCGCGCTGCATGCGCGCAACGGGATCATCGGCTTCTCCGACCGGATGAACGCCTATCACGACCAGATGGAGAAGATGCTGGCGCTCGATCCGGCGCTCTATGACAAGAAGGTGGCGCCCGAGGTGGTCGCGCTGGCCGGGGTGCTCGACTATCTCGCCGCGGACATCGAGGCCCATCCCGCGCCCGAAGCCGCCACCGCGCCGGATTACGCTTCGGCGCTGCTGGCGTTTCGCGCCTCGGTCACCGCCGTCTTGGCGGCGGCCGAAGCCGGCGATCCGGCCGCGGTGAAGGCGGCGGTTGCCGGGCTGAAGCCGGCCTATGCGCGCTTCTTCCGGCAATTCGGCTGAGCCGGAGGGCGCGCGGCCGGGGGGCGCCCGTCGGTGCGCGTCGGTGTCAAATCGGTGCGAAATCGGTGCGAAATCGGTATTTGGATTTTCGAGCCCCGCCAAGGCCTTGGGCGCCGCCGTCCGGGCTATGGCGGGGTCGGCGCGACGCTGGGGTAAGATTTGGTTAAGGGGTAAGATTTGCTCGACCGGTGCGCCGGGGCTCAGCGCGCCCAGAGGCCCTCGCGCTTCAGCGCGTTGCGGATCATCTGCTCGCGGCGGGGCAGGAAGTCGCGGTCGAACAGCTCGCGGGCCTTGGCGCCCTGGTTCTGATAGACCAGCTTCTTGACCGGCCCCCAGTCGCGCAGGACCCGGCGAAACTCTTTCTGCCCGGCGATTTTTTCCAGCATTTCAACGGCCTGGTCGCTTTCCCGCGCATAGAGCAGGGACAGGGTGCGGTAGTGGCAGCTGACCGTGCCATCCAGCAGGCCGGCGGGGATCGTCGCCCGGCCGCCGCCGAAGGAATGGATCACCAGCGGCAGCGCCACCTGGTCCAGCCAGGGGTCGAGGCTCTGGCAGGCCAGCTCGTCCGGCGGGTCGTCGCGGATCGCCAGGGCATAGTCGAGGAAGCGCCGGCCGAAGGCCTGCGGGTCGCGGTGGAAGAACCAGCCGGCGTTGAAATAGAGGTAGCGCCGCCAATATTCGTCGGGCTGGGAAAGGTCTAGAGAGCTTTGAAAATCCAGCGAAAACTTGCGGTATAGGCTGCCCCAGAGGGCGCTGTAGCCCGGCCCGTAGAGCGCGATCGTGGGCCAGGTTCCCTCGCGCCGCAGCGAGGCCGTCGGCCGGTCGAAATCGAACGGCACTTGTGCCAGCGACCCCAGGATCAGCGTATCGGTGTCGAGAAACAGGAAGGGTTCCGCCGGCAGCGCGGCCAGCGCCTCGATCTTGTTGCCATAGGGATAGCTCTCGCCGAAATGCCGATTTTCGAAGGGCAGGAACTGCACGCCAAGCTCGGCCAGCAGGCCGCGCAGCGCCGGATCGGTCGCGCGCGGATCGCCCGACCAGCGCGGCCCCGGCTGCGGCTCGGCGAAGTAGAGCCGGCCGAGCAGCTCGGGATTGGTCACCGCCAGCGAGCCTGCCAGCAGGAGCGCCTCATATTGCAGCCGGCCGGCCTGCAGGATGGCGATCAGATTGTAGGCGGGTTGCGGCATTCACTCTCCCAACGCCTTGACGCGGCGCCGTTTTCCGCCCGGAACCAGGCGCCCGCGCGGCAGTATAGGCGAGCCCGCCGCCCGGTGCATCCCTGCCCGTTCAGCCTTTCGGCGTGAACCGCAGGCTGAGGCAGGACATCCCGCCGTCGAGCTTGGCGCATTCGCTGTTGCCGATCTCGCGCACCGCATAGCCGGCTTCGGCAAGGCGCGCCGCGGTCTTCGGGAACCCCGCCGGCATCAGCACCAAATCGTTGAAACGAATGGTGTTCGCCGCGGCTTCCTCGCCCTCGGCGGTGTGGATCACCCGATAGCCGTCGAAGCAGCCCGAGGCCGCGAGCCGCGGCGTGGCGAGGATCGTCCCGGCGTCCAGCAGCGAACAGTCGGTCTTGAAATGCAGCACACCGGCCGGCACCGCGACCTCGCGCAGCCGGTAGCCCCAACGCGCAACCAGCCCGGCCAACTCTGCGATCCCGGCGGCGTCGGTGCGCGCCGAGCGGCCGACCAGGATCTCGCGTTCGGTAACCAGGATGTCGCCGCCCTCGATGGTGCCGGGCCCTGCGATCTCCAGCACTTCGCCGTAAAGCGTGCGCAGCACCGGGGCCATCTTCGCCGGTTCCCCGGCCCGGCTTGGCGCGCCCGGGCGCATGATCACCGCGCCCTCCGGCAGGCACAGCGCCGTGTCCTCGACGAAGACCGAATCGGGGTAGTCCGCCAGCGGCGCCAGCTCGATCACCTCGGCCCCTGTCGCGCGCAGCGCCGCGATATAGTCGGCATGATCCTGCTGCATCCGGCCGAGGTCGGGGGTGCCGGTATCCACCGCCCGCAGCCCGCGCACGATGCTTGGCGCCGGGGCACGGGTGACGGCATGGGTGAAACGGTAGGAACGATCGGTCATGGGGGCCTCGCGGGTCACCGTCCCGGCGTAGCGGTTCGGGCGAGAGGCGTCGAGGCCCCAATTTGCGAGAGGTCAACGCCAACGACCGGCGGTTGTGCTATTTTGTCAAGAGACAGTCGGAGGACGCGAAGAATGAAAACGGAAAAGACCAATGCCGCTGCGGGTCGCGACGAGACGGCGGGCATGACCGCCACGGTCACGGAGTTGCAGCGCGAGGGTTTCGGCCAGATGGCTTGGATGAGCGCCGCCATGGTGGAGACGCTGACGGCGCTCGGCAACGAGGTGATGCAATTCGTCGCCACCCGGATCGCCGAGGATGTGAAGGCGCAGCATGCCATGCTGAACTGCCGTGGCGATCTGGCGAAGATGCAGCAGATTCAGGCGGACTTCATGCGTGACGCGCTGGCGCAGTATTCGGCCGAGACCGGCAAGCTGCTGGAACTCGGCAGCGGCGTGATGACTGCGGCCCTGCCGAAACGCGGCAAGGATGCCGGACCGGTCTGACGGCCCCTTGGGTAGAGAGTCCTGGGGGGATGGTGGGCGACCCTGGAATCGAACCAGGCATGGGTCTCCCCGGCGGAGTTACAGTCCGCTGCCGCACCTTGCAGCACGTCGCCCGACGCCAGCGCGGAATAGCGAAGGGGGTTTGGGGCGTCAAGGGCGAAAGGCGCCGCGGTCGGGGGTTGCAAGCCGCGCACGGTCGACGCATGTTCGGCGCCTTGGAAAGGGGCGTCGATGAAGAAGCCGGCCTGGGTGATCGAAAAAGAGCGTTCGCGGCGGGCCGCGGCGACCGAGACGGTTTGGCTCTTCGGCCTGCATGCGGTGCGCGACGCGCTGGAGAATCCGGCGCGCGAGAAGCTGCGGCTGGTGGTGACGAAGAACGCCGCCGACAAGCTCGGCCCGGCAATCGCCGCCGGCGGGGTGGAGCCGGAAATTGCTGATCCGCGCAAGTTCCCGGTGCCGCTCGATCCCGGCTCGGTGCATCAAGGCGCCGCGCTGGAGGTAAGGGCGCTCGACTGGGGCGATATCGAGACGTGCTGCTTGGCGGGGCCGGAGGCGGTTGTCGTCCTGCTCGACCGGGTGACCGACCCGCATAACGTGGGCGCGGTGCTGCGCTCGGCCGAGGTGTTCGGCGCCCAGGCGGTGATTGCGCCGGCCCGCCATGCAGCGCCCGAGACCGGCGCCCTGGCCAAGTCGGCCTCCGGCGCGCTGGAGCGCCAGCCCTATCTGCGCGTCGGCAACCTGGCCGAAGCGATGGAGCGGCTGCGGGGGCTTGGCTATGCCTTGGTCGGCCTCGCCGGCGAGGCCCCGCTCGATCTGCCGGAGGCGCTGGCCGCGACCCGTGGCCGGCCGGTGGCGCTGGTGCTCGGCGCCGAGGGGCCGGGTCTGCGCGACAAGACGCGGGACACCTGCGATGTGCTGGCGCGAATCCCGGCGGCCGGGGCCTTCGGCTCGCTCAACGTGTCGAACGCGGCGGCGGTGGCGCTCTACGCAGCGAAACGGCGCTGAGTCGTCCGAACGCGCCATTTTCTGTTCACAGAATCGCTACAGAGTCTTCCTTGGCGGAAATCCGCTCCTATCTAACATGTTGGATCGGAGGTCCGGAACCCCTTCGATCCTATGCACTGTCCCTCGTTCCGCGACTGGCGCCCGGTTCGTCCGGGCGCCTTTTTCGTCGGTCTGGCCGGGCGTCAGCCCCCTTTGGCGCTGCGGCCATTCGTGGCAAGAAGGCGGGGCGACGGGCTGGGTCGGCGGTGAGGAGGGCGCGATGGACTATTCGGATGAGCTTTTGCGCGACGTTCTGAAGCGCACCAAGGTGGTGGCGGTGGTCGGCGTGTCGATGAACCCGGTGCGGCCGAGCTACTATGTGGCGCGCTATCTCGGGCTGAAGGGCTACCGGGTGATCCCGGTCAATCCGG